>NZ_JBWGIO010000041.1:0-30982 GCF_057784215.1 Mesorhizobium sp. CNPSo 4661
GATCGTGTCCCGCGGCGTAGTGTAGTTGGCGGCATTGGTCGCCGTGCTCTCCGGCATGGGCCGGGCTGATCAGCGCGCCACGGCTGGCAGGCTGATCATGGGATCATCGCTCATCTGGCTGATTGTTTCCAGGGTCATGTATCTGGCCCGCTGCACTGCCCATTCATCGTTCTGTTCGAGCAGGATTGCGCCGACGAGGCGCACGATCGCATCGTCGTTCGGGAAGATACCGACGACCTCGGTGCGCCGCTTGATCTCGCCGTTGAGACGCTCGATCGGATTCGTCGAGTGGAGCTTGGCGCGATGTTCCTTCGGGAAGGTCATGTAGGCCAGCACGTCGGGCTCGGCGTCGTCCATGATTGTCGCCAGCTTCGGCACCTTCGGCCGGATCTGGTCGGCGACGGCGCGCCATTGTACGGACGCGGCCTCGGGCGTCTCCTGGGCGAACGCGGTGGCGATGAAGGCTGAGACGACCCTGCGGCCGCTCTTGCCGGCATGGGCCAGCACGTTCCTCATGAAGTGGACGCGGCAGCGTTGCCATGTCGCCGACAGCACCTTGGTGACGGCGCTCTTGAGGCCTTCGTGCGCGTCGGAGACGACGAGCTTGACGCCGCGCAGGCCGCGACGTGTCAGCTTGCGCAGGAACTCCGTCCAGATCGGCTCGGCCTCCGAGGTGCCAATCTCCATGCCCAGGACCTCGCGCCGGCCGTCCGCGTTGACGCCGACGGCGATGATGACGGCGACCGAGACGATCCGCCCACCGCGGCGGACCTTCAGGTAAGTGGCGTCGATCCACAGGTAGGGCCAATCGCCCTCGATCGGCCGCTCGAGGAAGGCCTTCACCTTGCCGTCAATCTCCTCGCACAGCCGCGAGACTTGGCTCTTGGAGATGCCGCTCATGCCCATGGCCTTGACCAGGTCGTCAACCGACCGGGTCGAGATGCCTTGCACATAAGCTTCCTGGATGACGGCGGTCAGCGCCTTCTCGGCCATGCGGCGCGGTTCGAGGAAACCCGGGAAGTAGCTTCCTTTCCTGAGCTTCGGGATGCGCAGCTCGACCGTGCCGGCCCGCGTCTCCCAGTCCCGGTCGCGGTAGCCATTGCGCTGGGCGAGCCGCAGCGGGTTCTTCTCGCCATAGGCGGCGCCGGTGGCCGCGCCCACCTCCATTTCCATCAGCCGCTCGGCGGCAAAGCCGATCATCTCCCGCAGCAGATCGGCATCCGGGGTCTTCTCCACGAGCGTGCGCAGGTTCATCATGTCGTCGGTCATCGGTGGTCCTTCCGAAATGGGTTGGCGTCAACAACCAAACCCTACCGGAAAGCGCCGATGACCACCGACACGCCGCTCACTCGCTACAGCGCTACTAACGGCGCGCTCGCGAGCGGCTTCATAACCGCCGAGCTACACCACCTGATGGGACACGACCTCGGTCAATGCGTGCCATGGAGCTGCGTCGAACTGCCAACGAGCACGCGCCGTTACACCGAGTTCATCAAGAGGGGATCTGCTGCGACATCGGCGGCATCAAACCGGGCTTACGCATTCTGTCAAATTCCGTGACCCGTCCTCTGTGTTCCCCATCACTTCCTGTTAGATTCCAATCATGACTAAGCGCCCCACAATTGCAGATCTCGCCCGCGAAGCAGGGGTTAGCGTAGCGACGGTCGACCGGGTATTGAACGGTCGCCGACTGGTGAAGGAAGAGACTGCACGGCGGGTCTGCGAGGCGGCGCGCGCCATCGGCTACAACGCAGCTGGTCTGATGCAGCAACGCACGCAGCGAATTTTGCCGGAGTACCGACTAGGTTTTATTCTCAGAATGCCAGCCGAGCATTTCTATCAGGATTTCGCGCGCGAGATCAAAGCTGCTGTCAGTGCGGCGCGGTCCTTCCGGGGCATTCCATTCGTTGAATTTGCGCCCTCGCATAGGCCTGGCGACCTGGTCGCGCTGCTGGAGGACATGGGTGCACACTGCCACGCGATCGCGATGATGGCACCGGATCATCCAACCGTCACCGCAGCTGTGGAAGAACTCAAATCGAACGGAACCCCAGTTTTTTCGCTGCTTTCCGATTTTGCAGCTGGCGTGCGCGAGGGCTATCTTGGCCTCAACAACCGCAAGGTTGGGCGGACAGCAGCCTGGATGTTTTCCAAGGTTGCAAAAAGGCCGGGCAAGGTGGCGGTGTTAGTCGTCAGCCATCGTTTTCACGGACCCGAATTGCGAGAAATCGGCTTTCGCTCATACTTCCGTGAGAAAGCGCCAACGTTCGAGGTATTAGACACGCGCGTAAATCTCGACACGCGGCAAACCAGCTACGACGCTACGCTCGATGTTTTAAGACGCGAACCCGAACTTGTCGGTTTGTATGTCGCCGGCGAAGGCACGGAGGGCGCCATCGCTGCGCTCCGGGAAGAGGGCGAAGGTCGGAATCTCCTTGCGATCGTCAATGAGATCACGCCGGAGTCGCGGGCAGCCCTCGCGGACGACTTCATTACCATGGCGGTTGCCACACCCTTGCGCCCGCTTTGCCAGGAGTTGATAACGCTGATGGCCAAGGCAATCGAGACAGGCACCGCAGGGGCGCCATGGCAGACATTCTTGCCGTTCGAGATCTATCTGCCGGAAAATCTTTGAGGCGAGATTCGCTTTCTCTGAGCGTTCGCTAGGACAGAGCGTATAACGGAACCGAGCCATACCCTCATCACTGGAAATGTTCATCGACTCTGGTCCTTTCGGCCTCGCGGGGCAGGCGGCCTTTCGGCGCGACAAAACGCGTCCAGGAGATCAGCCGGGTGCTCACGCGATCAAGATCAGGCTGGCTATTTCCGCAGCGTCAACGGCGGCCGCGGCCTGAGAACAACGATTACAATCCACTGGGAGGGCCATCGTGTTGTTAAGCGTCGGGTTCGACTCAGTTACGTTATCTAAAGCCCGCTCGTGGCACCGAGAAGTACTCAGAAACCCGATGTATTTTCTCGCGAGCCATGGCTTTCGCCAGACGTTGCCCCGTCGATGGACTATAGACGGCATGTCATCCTTATCGAAATAAGGCCAAACCTTTCTCAGGGGTCTACTAAAGGGCTTGTTAGGAGGGCTTGGACAATCCGGTAGACCTGCATTCTGGGACATCCAAACAACTTGGCTATTCCAGAAGCGCCATGACCCTCGGCGTGGAGCGCCATAACCCGGCTCCTATCTAGGCGCTGTTTGCCCCCCTTGTAGACGCCGTGACGCTTGGCTTGCTCAATGCCATCTCGTTGCCGCTCTTTGATGAATCGGCGTTCCATTTGCGCGGCCATGCCAAGAACGGTCAAAACGATGTGGCCCATCTCGCCTCGCGTCGAGACGTGAGGATCCAGGACGGTGACGAAAGCGCCTTTCTGCTCACACTCGTGGATTAGGTTGAGCACGTCACGGGTGTCGCGCCCGAGCCGGTCGAGGCGTGTCACCACGAGTTCATCGCCCGGGCGAAGGAAATCCAAGATCGTTGCCAACTCGGTCCGGCCGTCACGGCTGCCGCCAGACACCTTCTCTGAACGGATGACCTCGCATCCCTCAGCTTTCAACTTAACGAGCTGCGTTTCGAGATCTTGGTCAGCGGTACTGACCCGAGCGTACCCAATACGAGCCATGGCCTGTCACCTCAAGGTTTAGGCCCAATGCTACCTTGTCACAAAATTTATGCGGGACTTGGTCGGACAGAATGTCTTGAAGCGCGAAAATGAACGTTTGTGGAATAAGGTTCGCAACGCGGTAATGCATGGCAACCTGTCGTCGCCCTTTACGCCGGAAGAAGACAAAGAGTCGTCTGCTCGACCTCTCCGGCGTAGTCCATAGCCTTACCGCGAACTCATTCGTCGAGCGGTCCCAGATTCGACCGACGCTTAAGCTGGGTGAGTGCCCATGGGTTTGTATGTCGCGAAGATCAACCCTGACAAATGCCCGAACCAAGTTGCCCATCCAAAGTCTTTGGCTCACTGGAGACCCAGCAAGTTTTTCCTGCCGAAGCCACGCTCGGCTGTGAGACAAAGCGGTCCCGCGAAGAACTTCGAAACGGGGGATGTGGTTTATGTTTGGGTCCATGAGCAAAAAGGCGGGGCTGGCGTAACCGCTCGCGGTCGCATTGCCGAATATGTAGATGTTGGAAACGACTTTGAGGTTCGGCTATCTTCGCTTGAACTTGCGCAGCCGTCTTTAGGTTGGGACGTGTTAGGTCCATACATTCAAGACATACCCGGCTACCTTGACGCCCTTTTCCGGGTTCTGGCCTAACCTGCGACGGCCCTGGGCTTCCTCGGTATCAATGACGCTGCAACCATGGCGCACTCATGCCCGAGCGACCGGATCAGGCTATAAAGGTCGTACCCGGTCGGCCCAGCCTCGCAGCGGAAATGCACGTAATCAAAGCGGCTGGCGATCCGGCCTATGACCCGCCGCATGCTGGTGGCCGACGCGTCGACCTCACCGAAGAACCGAACCTCTCCTTCCCGGCCTGCCTCCGCAATCGCAATAGCGTTCTTCAGCTTCGCAACATCGATTCCGACAAATGCTTCTCTATAATCCGCCACGGCTCGTCCTCCTGTGGTGAGGATCGGCTCGGCCCGCCCGAGCAACCCTCGGACGAGCAGTGTAGGGCGAGCCACCTCATCGGCAGAGCGGACAGACGGTCTTACGATAAGCGGCCATGAGACCGACGGCGAGCCGGATGGTGCGCCTTCGGAGCTTGACGGGGAAGATGATTGAATTATACAGCGACGCAAGCAGTTTAGGAGAATCCCATGCCTGCTTTCGGCCAGCGCCTTCACTATTGTTCCGTCTGGCTCGCTTGATGAAACGGGGCCATCCCCTGGGCATTGCCAAATTGAGCCTGCCGTCGCGGATGCCGTTCACGGTCGCGGCGGCGGGCTGCCCGATTCTGGTCCTTGGAAACCGTTAAACGGCCGCCGCGCGATTTGTCACCGCAATCCTTAGACCGGCAACCTCGAGCACAAGGATGTTCTTTTCGTTCGACGGACGCTTGCTGATGAGATCGCGCCAATCTCGCTGGAGCATAGCGAACAACGTCGATGGTTAGGTTGTCGCAGAGCCAATTGAAGAGCAGTCTGTCTCTCGTCGTGGTTCCATGATTAGGCCAGACCGACCGGCGAGGGAGCGAAGGAGAAGGCTCCACAGTTCGACTGCAGCCAGATACTAGGCTGGAGGGATGTTTCCTTCGGCCGCTCGGAGTGTTTTTCACGATGCAGTCCAATAGCGCTGGCAAGATTGTTCCGGTCATCATGGCGGGTGGAGCAGGCACGCGCCTGTGGCCGATCTCGCGCGAGAAGATGCCGAAGCAATTCGTCGCCCTGATGCAAGACGGACTGTCAACCTTTCAGGCAACCGTGAAGCGAGTTTCGGGACCGGAATTCGCCCGGCCGATCGTCATCACCGGCAATGACTTCCGCTTCATCGTCGCCGAACAGATGCAGGCGATAGGCATTGAAGGGCAGATAGTGCTCGAACCGGAACGGCGCGATTCCGCCGCTGCTGTGGCCGCTGGCGCATTGCTGACCGAAAGCACCGGTGAGGACGCGACCTGCCTCATCCTGGCATCAGACCATGTGATTTCAGACGAAGCCAGTTTTACGGCCGACTGCGTACTGGCAGCCCGCGCCGCTTTGAGCGGCCGCATCATGACGCTCGGCATCGCACCAACCGCGCCGGCAACCGCCTATGGTTATATCGCCGTTGGTGAGCGGCTGAAGGAAGAAAACGCCTTTGCGGTCGACCGTTTCGTGGAGAAACCTAACGCCGAGACAGCTGCCAAATATATTTCCGAAGGCATGCTCTGGAACAGCGGCAACTTCCTCTTTGCGCCGGCAGTGATGCTGCAAGAACTCGAGGCGAACACGCCGGAAATCCTGGCTGCCGCCAGAGAGGCGGTGGAGAAGGCGGTGGTTGATCTCGACTTCCTGCGCCTCGACTCCGAAGCGTTCCGCAAGGCGCCGACGAACTCCATCGACTATGCCGTGATCGAGCGCACGCGCAACGTAGGCGTGGTGCGCGCTTCGTTCGGATGGTCGGACGTCGGCGCCTGGGATGCGCTCTACGATATCGCGACGCGCGATGAAAATGGTAATGTGCTGGAAGGTTCGGTTGTTGCCATGGACACGACCGGCAGCCTGGTGCGCTCCGAAGGCGCGCTGACGACTGTCGTTGGTCTGGACAACGTCGTCGTCGTGACCACCTCCGACGCCGTGCTCGTTGTGTCGAGGAACAAGGCGCCCATGGTCAAGGATCTCGTCGCCGGCCTAGTCAGGCTGGGACATGCGGCCGCGACAGAACACCTGCGCATCCATCGCCCCTGGGGCTGGTATCAGCGCATTGACATCGGCGCTCGCTTCCAAGTCAAACATATCTGCGTGAAGCCGGGCGGTACGCTGTCGCTGCAGCGGCACCATCACCGCGCAGAGCACTGGGTGGTGGTGCACGGCACGGCCGAAGTTTCCATCGACGGTGTTGTCAAGCTATATCACGAGAACGAAGCGGCCTACCTGCCAATCGGTTGTGTGCACCGCATGCGCAATCCGGGGAAGATCGATCTGAAGATCATCGAGGTGCAGGTCGGATCTTACACCGGCGAGGACGACATCGTGCGCATCGAAGACATCTATGCGCGGGTCTGATGTCCACCCTTAAATTCGGCACCAGTGGCCTGCGCGGCCTCGTCACCGAGCTCGCCGGTCAACCCGCGCGCGACTGGACAAAGGCGTTTCTCGCTTATGTGGACGACGCCGGGCTGGCAGGCCCTAGGGCCCTCTATGTCGGGCGCGATCTGCGGTCATCCAGCCCCGGCATTGCCACCGACTGCCTGGAGACCGCCCGCCAGGCCGGCTGGCACCCGGTCGATTGCGGCGCGCTGCCGACACCGGCGCTGGCGCTGGCCGCAATCGCTGCTTCGGCGTCGGCAATCATGGTCACCGGCAGCCATATCCCAGACGACCGCAACGGCTTGAAGTTCTATGTCGCCGGCGCGGAAATCAATAAGGACGACGAGACCGGCATCGCTGCCAGGATCGGCGCTCTCGCCGAGGCCGGCGGGCCGACAATCGCGGGGAGCAATCCGCCGGTCACCTCCAAAGCGGCCGAGGCGCTGGACGGATACAGGCGGCGCTATCTCGACTTTTTCAAGTGTGACAGCCTGTCGGGCCTTACCGTCGGCCTCTACGAGCATAGCTCCGTGGCGCGTGACCTGTTACGCGACATCCTGGAAGCGCTCGGCGCGAAAGCTGTTTCCTTCGGCCGGTCCAGCGAATTCATTCCGATGGATACGGAAGCATATCGTCCGGAGGATCTGGCGCTGCTGCTCGAGTTTGCGGTGCGCAACAAGGTTGACGCGATTGTCTCTACCGATGGCGACGCCGACCGACCGCTGGTGGCCGACGCTGACGGCACTGTGGTTCGTGGAGACATGCTCGGCCTGCTCTGTGCCGATTTCCTGGGCTTGCGTACAATCGTCACGCCGCTGACGTCCAGTTCAGCGATCGAAAGTTCCGGCATCGCAAGTTCCGTCATGCGCACGAAGATCGGATCGCCGTTCGTCATCGCCCGCATGAAGCAGGCGCAAGAGAGCGGCAAGGCCGACGTGATCGGCTTCGAGGCGAATGGTGGCGTGGTTCAGGCGAGCCCGGTGTCGCGCGACGAGTTGACGCTCGACGCGCTGCCGACACGAGACGCCGTCCTGCCGATCGTCTGTGCCCTGGCCCTTGCCCGTCGTGACAGGCTGTCCGTGGCAGAAACCGCGCAGCGGGTGGGGGTCGGGCATGTGCTGGCTGACCGGTTGAAGGAGATCCCGTCCGAGCGGAGCGCGGCGCTCATCAAACGCCTCGTCAGCGAATCAGACTTTGCCGCTGCCTTCCTGGCCGAAGCCGGCACAATTTCCTCAATCAACACGCTCGACGGGATCCGCTTCGTGCTAACCGATGGATCGGTATTGCATTTTCGTGCTTCCGGAAACGCGCCGGAGTTCCGGTGCTACGTCGAAGCATCGACATTGTCTCGAGCCCAGCAACTTCTCCATTGGGGATTACGAACTGCAGAATCTTCGCTGGGATAACCTGCAACCAGGTGATGAGGTCACGGTCTTACAGTGGATTGAAACTGGAGCCACATATCACCAGACTACTACCATGCTGATGCGGCAGTTGCCCACAAAGATGCTCCACGATCATATGACTGTTGCAAAATCAGAAAGACGATCCGAATCCACTGTTCGATGGCCTGGGTCGAATGAAAGCCAATGGCCTGCGAGTTGCAGTCATCGCTTCTGTACTGGGTGACTGAAAAAGTCGCCTTCAATCGTTCAACCGACCTACAATTCATGCCGTGGATGAGTTGTATCGAAACAATTGATTTTTGGAATTTTTTGAATGGGGCAAATTTCCGTCTGGTTGATTTGAAGGCACGGTCGAGCGCGCCTAGGCAAGCTCGCCTGATACGACTTGCCGAAAGGCTGATTGCGGCCGCTAGTTAGGGTCGTCCCATGGTTCGAAAGCTAGAGGGCGAAGCTTCGGCAGCTGGGGCCCAGTGTCGGGGCTTGATCAACCTCGCTAGATCGAATGTGTCTGTCGTCGAACTGCACTTTCTTTCAATTGGAAGAGCATCAGTTCGCGTAAGGAAGGGAAAGCAATATGCATCGTCGTCACCTGATCAAAGGGTTCGTTGCACAGGGCGCCTGCCTCATCTGTGCCGCTGCCGCGCGTGCGGATGAGGCCCATTGGGGATACACTGGCCAGGTGGGGCCCGAGCACTGGGCTGATATGGACAGGGAAAATTCCGTCTGTTCGGCGGGCACGCAACAATCACCCATTGATATCACCGACGCCGTCAAAGCCGACATACCGCGTATCACCGTGGATTGGCACAAAGGCCGCGGCAAGATGGTGAATAACGGCCACACCATTCAAATCAATATGCCGCAAGGCAGCACGCTGACCCGCGGCAATCGCACTTTCGAATTGATCCAATTCCATTTTCATGCGCCAAGCGAGCATCGCCTAGCTGGCATGAATTTCCCGATGGAAGCGCATTTCGTGCACAAAGACACAAAGAGCGATAGCTTTGGCGCCCTGGGCGTTTTTCTGATACCGGGCGCGACCAATGCCAGCTTTGCAGGGCTGGCAGCGGCCTTCCCCCCGCAGCCTGGCGCGGCAATGCCCCTCGATATCGATCCCAGTGGGCTTCTCCCGGCCTCGCTCAACTACTGGACTTATGAGGGATCATTGACGACGCCGCCCTGCACCGAGAATGTCGAATGGATGTTGGCAAAAGAACCGGTAGAGGTCGATGCTGCAGATATTGCCCGATTTGCCTCCCTCTACCCCCAGAACGCGCGGCCTATCCGTTCACCTAGCCGGCGCTTCATCCTAGACTTCAACTGAGGCCATACAATGTGGCAGTAAAGAACGTTGGCCGCAGCGGAGGCGGCCGCAGACCGCGAAAGGCGACCCGCTGCCGAGTAAGGTGGCAGCGGGCTCGATTTGAAAAGACATTGCCGGCGGAGAGGGACCGCGTTCAGCTCCGGGGTCGCATCTGCGAGGAGTAGATTGCTCCGCAAATTATACGGCAACGGCCCATGGCTTACACGCCCTGCAGCCCGCTCATCCCAACAGCTTCCTTCAGGCGAGCAGCTTTCCGGTTGGCTGCGGCGTCATAACCAATGGGATGGTCCGCCCGTCCTCCTCGCTCAAGAAGCCGCTTCAGGCGTCCTCGCTGATCCCCGCGAGCAGCGTGTGGGGGATGGAGCCGAACAAGACGCTTTTCCCATAATTCCCGCAATTCTTCGACGACTGCTTCATGCCTAACCACATCGTGCGCAATCATGTCGAGAAGATCTGCGAGCACCGCTTCGCCTTCGATACGCATCAGCAGATCGAACACGTCATGTGAAATACGAACACCGTCACGGCTGGAATGATTCGCACGGATTTCGCAGACCGTCTCTTGGCGATCTGGGGCTGTGAATGCGCGAGTTCGATGCAGCGATACATAAGGCGGCAACGAAGCCGCGAGCGCAGTCCAATCCTCCAGCGTTGCAGCCCGCTTTTTGACGAGGAACGACCCGACCACAAGTCCATCCAGATCTGTCGTTAGAAATGTGGTTATTGCGTCTGCAACCGAGTCGACGATCGGCTCTGCATTGTTGTTAAAAGATGTATTGAGCAGAATCGGGATGTCTGTCCGCTTTTTGAATGCATTAATAACATCCCAGTAGGCCGGATTGGTGTTGCGCGACACTGTCTGCAGCCGAGCGGTACCGTCGACGTGCGTGATGGCGCCGAGCAAGCCACGTTTTGAGTCACGCACGCGAACGACGAAATTCATGAAGGGAAATTCGCTTGTACCATCCGGCAAGTCGAAAAATTCGCGCGCATTCTCCTCGAGCACCGATGGCGCGAAGGGTCGATAGCCTTCCCGCTTCTTGACCATTGCGTTGATCCGGTCCTTGTTCGCGGCAGGTCGCGGGTCAGCAAGGATGCTGCGGTTACCGAGCGCACGTGGGCCGAACTCCGAGCGGCCCTGCACCCATCCGATCACGGCGCCATTGACCATCCAGTCCGCTGCACTGTTTGCCACGTCATCAGTACGTTCGATATCGAGGTGACCGGCCCATGCACTAAGTTCCTGCTCCACCGCGCGGTCGCCCCCGAGATCGGGCCCCCAATACACTTCCTGTAATCGCTTACGTGGTGCGGGGTGGCCGACTTCGCTAGACATCATTAATGCGGCGCCCAATGCGCAGCCAGCGTCATGCGATGCCGGTTGAACGAAGATGTCTTCGAAGAGCCCTGAATACAGCAGTTTACCGTTCACGGTGCAGTTGTGCGCGACCCCTCCGGCCAAGCACAGCCGCTTCATACCGCTCGTCTCACGATGATGCCGAAGAATATGAAAAACGATCCGCTCCAGCGCTTCCTGCAATGATGCACTTACATCCCGATGCTGCTGGGTAAACGGCATTCCCTTTCGCCTAACCTGGATGTTGCGGAGCAACGTCGGCCCGATACGGTCGAGGTGGACACGGTAACCCCCGTTGGCGGAGAGCTCGTAGAACTGCTCGAAGAGTTTGCGATAGGGAACGGGATCTCCGTAGGGGGCGAGTCCCATGACCTTGTATTCGTCGAATAAGCCATAGCCGAGATACCGGATCGTCTCGAGATAAAATAACCCTAGCGAGTTATTGTCCGGGAATGTTTCGATTTGCGTAACGTCGGTTCCGTCCCCCAGAGCCAAGAGCCCGGAGAGAAAATCACCACCGCCATCAATCGAAAGGATCAGGCTTTGTTCGAAGCCGGACATTGCAAAAGCGCTCACAGCGTGCGCCTGATGGTGATTCACGAATGAGATACGCGAAGCATCGACCTCGAAATCGAACTCCTGCGCCAGTAACCTCTGCAGCAACAGTGTGGCATCCAACGGCATGGAGATGTCCGGCTGGGAAACAACCAGGTGTTCGAGCACAGCATTGCAATAGGCCTCGGTAGAGTAGTACCCGATACGATCGATTTCGCTGAGCTGAACGCCAGCGACTGAAAGACAGTATTGAATCGAATTGCTGGGCAGTTTGTTGGAGTGTTTAATCCGATTGAGGCGTTCTTCTTCTACAGCTGCTATTACCTCTCCGTCCCGGACTAGAACCGCGGCGCCGTCATGCATAAATGTATTCGGAAGTTCGAGTCGGCTTTCGTGGACTCTCTCAAGTCCGCCACTCAATCCTAGACACAGCATCTCACTCTCCATTCATCATAACAAGGGGACCTCATTGACCTCGATCAAGACCATTTCCAAGTACCTAAGCTGCATTTTCGCTGGTTGCCGCGAAGGACAGTCGCACGGCGGAAAACCCTAAGAAGTCCTGCGTCAGCGTCAGGCGTCGCTTCATGCTGCCGGATGAGTTCGGCGGCGCGCGCATCCGCCTTGTTCTCGAGGCTGGCGAACTGGCTGAGCGCTTCGGCCTGGCGTTTGCTCATGCCAAAGTATCGTGCCGTCCACGCTCGGCCAAAAAATCGGAACTGGCTGCGTCGTCCGAGACCGACGAAACGCTGACAGTGCTGGCTGCGCCGAGAAGGTCCATGAGATCTTGGTTCGTTCGTATTGCCGGGGAAGCGAGCGCGCTACAACACCGCAGTCGTGTAATGCGGGAGTTATGCGCGACGGCGCCATGATGATTTGGCTTCGCGGACCGGTGTCACTGCCCGGCTTCATTCGCTGGGAGGGAACCCGTCGTGCAAACGGCGCAGCAAGCCATGTGCCTGAACACTCGAGTCGTACCCGATCGCACCGAACTCGGGTCTAGCTTCGAACGGCTTGACATTAAAGGCTGCGGTCGGTCCGTAGGTCCTTCGAAAGAACTCGGCGAGTTCGACATGATCGGACGGTTGCAACTCGTTTTCCCAGCACAGCTTCCACCGCACCTGAACGCATACGAAGACTCCTTTTCTGATGCTTTTCGAAGGTGCCCATCCGCGATCGACGCGGCTGATTTGGCGGGCATCAGGCGCTATCGTCGGCTATCGCGATGCTAGGCATTTGGACCGATAGAACCTCGTACGAGGGGCTTTAGCGTTGATGGGGCTTTCTCAAAAGTTGCCGTCGTTCCCGAGCCCCACCCTTCATTTCAGGTTTCTAATGCAGCATCCTCCCGGATTGGTAAAATCCATTGTTTGGATAGCAAGCATTCATTTCGGGTATAGGGTCGCGATGCTTCTGCTGGTCGCGGAACTTCACGGTGGCGCACAGTTCAGTCTGCCGGCCATGTGGCGCCGTTCATCAGGTTGCGTATCGATTTCGGTGACGAGCAGAGGCGCCTCGCCGAGGCAGTAGTGCCCCAAGCCGGCTGGCGGGAACACGTCCCGAGTGCGGCGCGGCGAAATCGCCATTCGCGTGCGGATTCGTCGGTCGGCGGTGCGCTCCCGATACCATCTGACCAACGCGGCCTCCTTCTGGGAAGACAAGAAACCGCTAGGCCGGCTGAACCATGCCCCTGCGAAGACAGGCAGGCGATAGTCCGCGCTCGCGAAGGTGGCCCCGCTCTCGTCGGGCCGCCCGGTAAGTCCAGCTCGCGGCAACGGCGCGACGGTCGTTCAAATCACGAAGGAGTATCTCGTGCGCCAACATGTCGGCCGTATCCATGCCAACCCACGTAACGCCGGAGAGAACCCTGGTTCCAGCAGGCGCTTCACCAACGAGGAGAACGGAGCCCATTGACGAAGGCGATTAGAGACTTCTTGGGCCACGATCGCAGGCCCATGTGAGCCGCGAGCCATAACCGATCGCTACAGGTGTCGCACGCCCAGATTCGAACGGTTTGCATTGAAGGCTCTTATCGGTCCCCAGGTCTTACAAAAGGATCTTGCGAGCTTAATGCTCGACTGCTCCAGCCCAAGAGCGGCGCTGCAATCACCTCCCTCCATTGCCGTTTCCCGACGCCCGGATCGTGGTCGAGCCCATAGGGCCCGGGCTACCGCCTGCTTCCTTTTGCCGCTCCGGTT
Organism: Mesorhizobium sp. CNPSo 4661; assembly: GCF_057784215.1. Classification (NCBI taxonomy): domain Bacteria; kingdom Pseudomonadati; phylum Pseudomonadota; class Alphaproteobacteria; order Hyphomicrobiales; family Phyllobacteriaceae; genus Mesorhizobium; species Mesorhizobium sp. CNPSo 4661. The sequence continues at coordinate 13,531 of NZ_JBWGIO010000041.1, forward strand.
TGATTTACAGGCAAAAACACTTTTCAAATGCGGCATCTCGTGACATTTGCAAAACCTATTGTTTGGACGGTATGCATCCATTCGCTAGATTGGAACAGAGAAATGCGGTTTAAGGGCCTAGATCTGAACCTCCTCGTCGCGCTCGATGCCCTGATGGCTGAGCGGAACCTCACGGCGGCGGCTCGCAGCATCAACCTTAGCCAACCAGCCATGAGCGCGGCTGTTGCCCGGCTGCGCGGCTATTTTGGCGACGAGCTGTTTACAATGAGAGGACGCGAACTCGTCCCGACACCGCGAGCCGAGGCGCTCTCCTCGCCGGTTCGCGAGGCGCTGCTACATATTCAGCTCTCGGTTATTTCCTGGGAAGAATTTAATCCCAAGAAATCCGACCGTCGGTTCAGAGTTATACTTTCTGATTACACGACGATCATTTTCTTCCAGAAAGTTGTTGAGCGTGTTGCGCGAGAAGCCCCTTTCCTCAGCTTCGAGTTCCTGCCTCTCACTGACAACCCGGAAGAACTTTTTCGGCGCGGTGAGGCCGATTTTCTGATCCTTCCGGACTTGTACATGTCAGACGCACATCCCAAAGTGAAGCTTTTCGACGATTCATTCGTCTGTGTCAGCTGTTGGACCAACAAGGAACTGTCGAGGAAGCTCACGTTCGAGAAATACATGTCAATGGGCCACGTCGTGGCCAAATTCGGACGCTCGTTCAGAGCCTCCATTGACGAGTGGTTTTTGATTGAGCATGGCCTCAAGAGGCGTGCCGAGGTGGTTGTGCAGGGGTTCAGCATGATCGCTCCTATGCTACCGGGCACCAGTCGCCTTGGGACCATGCCGTTGAGGCTGGTTGAGCATTTCGCAAAAACGCTACCGCTGCGGGTCGTCAGACTTCCGTTTTCGTTGCCCGCGTTGACTCTAGCGATGCAGTGGCCTGCGCTTCACAATGGCGACCCAGCGAGCATCTGGATGCGGAAGATTTTGTTGGAGGAAGCATCTCGCCTAGCGCCAGCGCCGGACCCTGCAATATGACGAGCGCGTTTGCGGCGAGTGGCCACCTATTATCTAAGCCAGGAGCCGTGCTGCCGTTGTGGTCTGTGAGCCTGGCGTAGGCGCAGATAGGGGAATGCCGTCGGGCACGCCCTGGCGGCGCAGCACGGCATGAATCGAGATCGAGTTGGTTGTCACAGCGTTCGGGTCGACGGCGTGGTCGGTAAGCAGCGGTGAGCCGAGTCCTGGACGCCTGTGGAGTCGGTGCTGATCTTGGTCATGAGCGGCTGCGATTGGCGAGCGGTCACACGGACATGCGAAAGGGATCCTCACTTTGGTGCTGCAGTCAAGGAGCGTCCGAGCCCGATTCACTGGGCGGCCGTTGTTGTGCTTAGGCGGCAGCAGTGTGGATTTGCTCGTGGTGATCTTGCACAACGCCAGGGCCAGACACCGCCTGATAAATCTCTGCCCTCAGGGGCGGATCCCAGTTCGACACCAATTGCCCATTGGCGCGAGCGCAGAGGCGCGTTAGTCAGGGCTCTTGAAGCGCTAGAGTTATGTCCGATCACCATGATGGGCAAGCCCGCGACCAGCGGAATGTAGAGCCGCCAGGGTCGAGGGTTTGACTACGGATCAATCATTTAGCTCGCGGCCGCTTTGCGCCCTCGAGTTTGCGGTTTTCTCGCTGGAAGCGGCCCCACAGCGTTCCTCGAGGTCCCATGGATACCGTTTTTCACTTCGGGATTGGCATGACGGGGCTTCGGCACAGTCGTCCTGGCATTATCCCCTTCCCTCCCGATATCCTTTTCGCCTACGCGTCTACGCTTCAGTCTCCGCAAATGGCGAATGCAGCTTCTCGCGCTTGGTCTCGACAATCAGCCGCTCGACCCGCTTGGACAACTGGTTGACGTACCTTACCGGGCCGCAGGCATCCCACTCTGGGGAGTTGACAGGTCGGCTTCGGATCGTCCAACCTGCGCGTCTCACCAGGGGAGTCCCGGCAAGGGGCTGAGATACTGCTAAAGCGCGCAGTGACCCGTTGAACCTGATCCAGTTCATACTGGCGTAGGGACGGTGCGAGGCTTCGCGGGTCGGCAATCCGGCTTCGGTATTTCGGGCAATCCCGTCTTCCATGCGAAGCGTCACTTCCTCCTCATCGCGTGGACTGGGTCTCCGTTGCACTCGAGCAAGGAGGCTCACTCGTGAATGCCCACACCCCGACCGTCACCGTCGGCGAACTTCCCGCTTCGAAAAAAGTCCACAAGCCCGGGCAGCTTCACCCGGACCTTCGGGTGCCGATGCGCGAGATTTCGGTGCACCCGAGCGCCGGCGAGCCGCCGGTCACGGTCTACGATTCGTCGGGTCCCTACACCGACGCAACGGTGAAAACCGATATCGAGCGCGGCCTGCCGCGGCTGCGCGAGACATGGATAGAGGCACGCGGCGATGTGGAGCGCTACGAGGGCCGCACCATCAAGCCCGAAGACAACGGCTTCGTCTCCGCCGATCGCCTGACGCCAGAATTCCCGGCACGCAACCGGCCATTGCGCGCCGCCACCGGCCGCGCCGTGACCCAGCTCGCCTATGCGCGCGCCGGCATCATCACGCCGGAAATGGAATTCGTCGCCATCCGCGAAAATCTCGGCCGAGAGCAGTTGCGTTCGAAGCTTCAACGCGACGGTGAGAGCTTCGGCGCAGTGATTCCTGATTTCGTGACGCCCGAATTCGTGCGCGACGAGGTGGCGCGCGGTCGCGCCATCATCCCATCCAACATCAACCATCCCGAAAGCGAGCCGATGGTCATCGGCCGCAATTTCCTGGTGAAGATCAACGCCAATATCGGCAATTCCGCCGTCACCTCGTCGATGGCCGAAGAGGTCGAAAAGATGGTTTGGGCGATCCGCTGGGGTGCCGATACGGTGATGGACCTGTCGACCGGCCGCAACATCCACAATATCCGCGAATGGATCGTGCGCAATTCGCCGGTGCCGATCGGCACGGTGCCGCTCTACCAGGCGCTGGAGAAGGTCGGCGGCATCGCCGAGGACCTGACCTGGGAGGTCTATCGCGACACGCTGATCGAGCAGGCCGAACAGGGCGTCGACTACTTCACCATCCATGCCGGCGTGCGCCTTCACTACATCCCGCTGACCGTCGACCGCGTCACCGGCATTGTCTCCCGCGGCGGCTCGATCATGGCCAAATGGTGCCTGCACCACCACAAGGAGAGCTTTCTCTACGAGCATTTCGACGAGATCTGCGACATCGCCAGAGCCTATGACGTCTCCTTCTCGCTCGGCGACGGCCTTCGTCCGGGCTCGATCGCCGATGCCAACGACGCGGCGCAATTTGCCGAACTGGAAACGCTTGGTGAGTTGACGAAGATCGCCTGGGCCAAGGACTGCCAGGTGATGATCGAGGGCCCCGGCCATGTGCCGATGCATAAGATCAAGGAGAACATGGACAAGCAGCTCGCGGTCTGTGGCGAAGCGCCTTTCTATACGCTCGGGCCGCTGACCTCGGACATCGCGCCGGGCTACGATCACATCACAAGCGGCATCGGCGCCGCCATGATCGGCTGGTTCGGCACGGCCATGCTCTGCTATGTCACTCCGAAGGAGCATCTCGGCCTGCCGGATCGCGACGACGTCAAGACCGGCGTCATCACCTACAGGATCGCCGCTCATGCCGCGGACCTCGCCAAGGGGCATCCGGCGGCCAAGGTCAGGGACGACGCGCTGTCGCGGGCGCGCTTCGAGTTCAGGTGGGAGGATCAGTTCAACCTCTCGCTCGATCCTGAGACGGCGCGCGCCTTCCATGACGAAACGCTTCCGAAGGAGGCGCACAAGGTGGCGCATTTCTGCTCCATGTGCGGCCCCAAGTTCTGCTCGATGCGGATCTCGCACGACATCCGCGCTGAAGCGCAGAAGGAAGGGCTCGCGGCCATGGCGGCGAAATATCGGGACGGGGGTGACCTCTACATGCCCGTCGATGGCACTGCAGAGCGCATGGACACGCCATGAAGGTGCTCATTCGCGGCGCGGGCGTTGCCGGGTTGACGCTCGCGCACGAGCTGGCAACGCGCGGCGCCACGGTGACGGTGGTCGAGAAACGCGAGGAGATCGCCGGCAATGCCTCCTGGCAGGCCGGCGGCATGCTCGCGCCCTGGTGCGAGCGGGAGAGCGCCGAAGAGGTGGTTCTCACGCTCGGGCTCGGCGCGGCCGACTGGTGGGATGCGGCATTGCCCGGCCATGTCTCGCGCAACGGTACGCTCGTTCTTGCGCCGGCCCGCGATGTCGGCGAGCTGGACCGGTTCGGCCGCCGCACGTCCGGCTTCAAACAGCTCGACACCAGCGGGATTGCAGCACTCGAGCCAGCGCTTGGGGGCCGGTTCGGGCGCGGGCTGTACTTTGCCCAGGAAGCGCATCTCGACCCGCGCAAGGCGTTGCTTGCCCTTCGCGATAAGCTGCTCGGGATGGGCGCGCACCTCGAGTTCGGCGGCTGCGCGGCGTCCGTACCCGCGGATGTCGAAGTGGACTGCACCGGCATGGCCGACAGGCGCGCCGAGCTGCGCGGCGTGCGGGGCGAGATGCTCATCCTGCGAACAGATGAGATCTCGCTCGCCCGGCCGGTGCGACTGCTTCATCCGCGCATCCTGATCTATGTCGTGCCGCGCTCTGAAAACCTCTTCATGGTCGGCGCGACGATGATCGAGTCCGACGCCGCAGGCCCAATCACCGCGCGCTCGACCATGGAGCTGCTCGGCGCTGCCTACGCGTTGCATCCGGCTTTCGGCGAAGCCGAGCTGGTCGAAACGGGCGTCGGCGTGCGCCCCGCTTTTGCCGACAATCTGCCTCGCGTCGAGCGCGACGGGAGGAATATTCGCATCAATGGCCTCTATCGCCATGGCTTCCTGCTCGCGCCGGCCATGGCACGCCAAGCAGCCGACATCATCCTGGGAAACCGTGCAGCAAAGGAGTTTGCCCTTGAAGCTCACTGTTAACGGCCAGCGCCACGACGTTGCGGCCGAGACGCTTGCCGCGCTGATGATCGAACTCAATTTTGAAGGTGGCTGGCTCGCCACGGCGCTGAACGGCGAGATCGTTCCGACCAAGGAACGCAACAGCTGCCGACTTACAGAGGGTGATCGCATCGAGATCCTGTCGCCGATGCAGGGAGGTTGATCCAATGCTTGAACTCTACGGACAGAAACTCTCATCCCGCCTCCTGCTTGGCACCGCACTCTACCCCTCGCCTGCCGTCATGGCTGACGCGGTGAAGGCGTCCGGTACCGAGATCGTAACCGTTTCGCTTCGCCGGGAGAGCTCGGGCGGCAAGGCGGGCGGCCAGTTCTGGTCGCTGGTCCAGTCGCTAGGTGTTCGCGTCCTGCCCAACACCGCCGGCTGCCATTCGGTCAAGGAGGCCATTACGACAGCGCGGATGGCGCGCGAGGTGTTCGGGACCGACTGGATCAAGCTTGAAGTGATCGGCAACCACGATACACTGCAGCCTGATGTCTTCGGGCTGGTCGAAGCCGCAAAAATCCTCGCTGCGGAAAACTTTAAGGTCTTCCCCTATACGACCGACGACCTTGTCGTTGCCGAGCGCCTGCTTGACGCCGGCTGCAGGCTGTTGATGCCCTGGTGCGCGCCGATAGGTTCCGCGCGCGGCCCGCAAAATCCCGATGCACTGCGAAGCCTGCGCGGCCATTTTCCCGGCATTCCGCTGATCGTCGATGCCGGCATCGGCCGCCCCTCTCATGCCATGGCCTTAATGGAGCTCGGCTACGATGCGGTGCTGCTCAACACGGCGATAGCCAAGGCAGGCGACCCCGTCACCATGGCCGCGGCCTTCGGCAAGGCGGTGGAGGCGGGTCATGAGGCATATCGCGCCGGCCTGCTCGAGCCGCGCGATATGGCTGTCCCCTCCACCCCCGTCATCGGCATGGCGGCGTTCTCATGAGACTCGATCCGTTCTATCTGATCGTCGATTCCGCCGCATGGATCGAACGTCTCGTGCCGCTCGGCATTAAACTGGTGCAGCTGCGCGTCAAGGACCGGGACGAAGCTTCGCTGCGCCGGGAGATCCGCACTTCGAAAGCGGTATGCGAGCGCCACGGCTGCCAGCTCATCGTCAATGATTACTGGCGTCTCGCGATCGAGGAGGGTTGCGATTTCGTCCATCTCGGTCAGGAAGATCTCGCCGAAGCCGATGTGAAGGCCATCCGCAAGGCCGGCCTGCGGCTCGGCCTGAGCACCCACGACGACGTCGAACTGGAAACCGCGCTTCACGCCGAACCGGACTATGTCGCGCTCGGCCCGATCTACCCGACCGTCCTCAAGCAGATGAAATGGGCCCCGCAGGGACTGGGCCGCATCGCCGTCTGGAAGCGACGTCTCGGCGACCTTCCCCTCGTCGCCATTGGCGGGCTTGCCGTGGAGCGCATTGCCGGTGTCTTTGCTCAAGGGGCCGATAGCGCCGCGGTCGTGACCGACATCACCCGCAATGCGCACCCCGAGGCACGTGCACTGGAATGGCTGGCGGCAACGGCGCAATGGCGATGAGCCCGCATGTGCTGATCGTCGCCGGCTCGGATTCGAGCGGCGGCGCCGGAATAGCCCGCGACGTGGAGACCGTCTCCGCCTTTGGACTGCGCAGTTGCCTCGCCGTCACGGCCGTTACCGTCCAGACGCACGTGGCCGTCGAGCACATCGAGCATATGCCGCCGCAGCTAATCGCCGCCCAGATGCGTGCTGCCTTCGCCGCGAACACCGTCGCGGCGGTCAAGATCGGCATGCTGGGGACGAAGGCGGCTATCAAGGCGGTCGGCTCTGTCTTGGCAGATTACAGCCGAGTGCCAGTGGTCCTCGACCCTGTATTGGCCTCAACTTCGGGACGGGTGCTTCTCGAAGACGATGCCATCCGTGCACTGCGCTGCGACCTGATGCCTGCCTGCCGGCTCGTCACGCCTAATCTCATCGAGCTCGCGATACTGAACGGTTCGGACTTGGCGCCTGATGAAGAAAGAGCCCGCCTTCAAGCCGAGGAATTGTCGGCTGCCGTACGGACCGCTGTGCTCGTCAAGGGAGGCCACGCGCAGGACAGCCGGTCTATCGATATCCTAGTGCAGCCGAACTGCTCGGCGGTTCGGTTCGAGGCGCCTCGGCTGGCCAAGGGGATGCGAGGAACAGGCTGTATGCTTTCCAGCGCAATCGCGGCCTCTCCCTCTCTCGGCGCCTTTCTTGAAGCAAGCGTGCGCACGGCCAAACAATACGTGTTCGATGCCCTTGCTCGATCCGCATGACCAGGCGTCTGAACCGTGGAGGCTGAGCGCTTGACCGCTGAGGAAGGCAAAGAATCGCGGCACAGCGCGAAGATGACGAGAGATCGAACTCCGGCCAAGTCCACGCCGCGGTCACCGCATAAGGCCGCAACGGTGAGTGAAAGCGCATCAGCCGTTAGTTGCGGCCCGGCCGCTGATCCCAGCCTGTCCGGGCAAACCTCAACTACGGCGTCGCGAGCCGCAGCTTCGCCGCCTCATAGTCGAATGAAACCTTGTTGCGCCCACGTTGCTTGGCGTCAAGGAGGCATCGTCCCGCGGTGCGAAGGATATCCTGGGGGTCTGCATTGCGCGGGATTTCTGCACCCCCGATGCTGACGGTCACCTTCACGTCGTCGGGCAGCCCTTTGATCCAGGGAAGTCCTCCGACGTGTCGACGGATGTTTTCCGCAATGGTCATTGCCTGTTCTTTATGCACGCCTCGAAGCAGGACTCCGAACTCTTCGCCGCCAAGGCGGCCAATCGAGTCGCCTGGGCGCGTCACATAGACGAGCGCTTTTGCAATTTGCACTAAGGTCTCGTCACCCTTGGCAACTCCGTGCTTGTCATTGAACAGAGAGAAATGGTCGGGATCGATCAGAAGAAGCGTGTCACATTCCCCGTTGTCCCGCCTTCTGTCCATCCTTGCCATGAATTCCCCGCGGCTAAGAAGCCCCGTCATCGGGTCGTGACTGGTTACGAAGGTCAGCCGATCATGAGTCTCTCTGAGCGCTTCATATGACTTCTCCAGCTTGCCACACGTGTCCTGGATGGTTTCCGCCTGCCCGAAGATGTAGGCGCCGACAGGCATTCCAATCAGAATGGGAATGAACGTGCATTCCACCCAACTCAGCCAGTCGATCGGCATCTGCAAGGCAATTCTTGCGGTGAACGACAGAGCGAAGGTGGCGACGATTGCAATTATCGTCACCAGGACCGACTTGCCCAAAATACGCTTGGTGCGTGTCGTCATGTTGCTTCTTCGCAGGATGAGTGTCTGCTTCTTTAGACAATGCCGCTGAAAGAGTCCTTACCTGATCGATTAAGATGATCCTGAAATGAGAGGCCAAGAAACGAATGCGCCGGCCGTCCAGGTGCCATGGAGCAGCGGATGCTGACGCCCAGCGCAGTGAATTCCGCGACGATTAAAATTCGCCTTCTTCGACAGTGTTAGCTTTCAGACGCTACCCATTCTGCCTAGACGGTGATCGTCAAACATGCGGGGCATGGATCGGTAACCGCCCGCTTGGCGGCCCGTTACCCCATCTAGTTGCGGGCGGTGTTTTCCGATCTCGTGATCCAGGAGGCCGGGCACGACAGCTTCTGGACCGCAAACCGCCGGCCGAGGCAATGCGCATGCATGGACTTGGTGGACGAGACAGACCTCGAATAGGCATGGTCTGCGAAGACGCGCTTGATTGCCGCCGTCTCGGTCTGATCATTGGCCTTGGTGCCGGTGCCATGGGCGTTGAGGTAGTCCACGTCCTCGGCATTCAGCCCGGCGTCGGCAAAGCAAGCGCGCATCTCGGCCTCCACTCACCAAAACCAATTGGATTTTGGATTACACAGACCAGATGAGTTCCGGCGGGTCTGCGACGAAAGATGGAGAAAAACGTCGGCCGGCAACCGAGTTTGCGCCCGCACATTGAAACTCGGTGTGTAACGTGGATTGTCGTCAAACGTCTCGTCCGCCAATGGCTTTGCGTCGAGGTAGTCGGATCTAGGCCCTTCGGAAGACGTCGGAGAGTTCGAAATGGTTGGCCAGATGCACTCATTTTCCCAGGACAACCTCCACCTCACCTCTGAGCTCATGGAAAATTCTTTCCCTTCGGCTCTTCACGCTCTCGTCACGCGCTAGCGGGTGATCGGCGCGTATGAGCTGCTTCAATGCGAGATTGAGGAAGATTGATAAAATCATTTGTTTCGATGAGACCCATCCGCGCTGTGGATGTTCGAAGCGTGCCTTGTCACCGGCGCCTGATACGCATGTATCCATCGTGCGCATGCGTTCCATCAACACAATCGATTTTACCAAGCAAATAGAATAGCGGATATGAAAACGTCGGCCGGGGAACAGGTCCACGGCGGAATGCGAGCCGCCTCTCGCCGACCATGTCAGACTGTCCGCTGCTTCAGGAAGGCTTAGGGACGTACCGGCGTGGAAGGACCCTTTGAAAGCAATCGAAGTTGACCGGTGTCAGCCCTGAGTTCCGGTTGATCTACCAGGCGGCGGCACGGCTGCAATTTAGCGTTGAGGACGAAGTTCATTGGAAATATTTTCGGCCTTCCACGGAAACCTTTCGAATGTCGATGCAACGGCTCTCAGGCTTTGCCAAAGCGCTCTTGTCGTTCGCGAACCACTAGATCCAATGAGGCGAAAGATAGGCTGGCGGTACGATGCTTAATCACATAACGGTCGGCGCGACGGGGCGCGACTCGCGCCCAGAAGGGACAAATTTCCGAGACATAAGCTTTGATTTCGCTAAAGGCGTTCTCATTATCTTGGTGATAATTGGGCATCTATTGCAATATCTGATTTATCGCGACACTGACGCCTTTTGGCTGTCGCCGTACTTCAAATCGATCTACATGTTTCACATGCCTCTATTTATGGCGATAAGCGGATATCTTTCTTCTGGAGCGGTTCTGCGCAAATCGTTTCGTCAGGGTGTCAGTGATCGAGCAATGCAATTGGTATTGCCAATGCTTTTTTGGTGTGTGTTTATTTGGATATCGAAGGCCGCCATAATTTCGCCGGCGAACAGTTTAACCGGTGGAATGTTGGATTTTGCGAGGGAATTCATTGGGACATTCTGGTTCATCTGGGCAGCATTCACTTCCTTCGTCGCTATAAAGTTACTTATGACTTTCAATCGGTTGTCGGTGTGGATGATAAGCGCATCTGCAATTGCAGTCGCATTCGCGCCCGTCACATGGTCAATAGCCCCGTTGGTACGATACACCTATCCGTTCTATTGTTTGGGGTTCTTGTTTGCCCAGCCGATAGGGTGGAAGACAATTATCATCTGGCGCCACAAGTGGATCCTCGTCACCTTGCTTTCGATAACAGCGTTCATGTGCTTCCTTGCTTGGGGCAAGAACACGTATGCCTACAACAATCTTGTTTTGATCTACGATCAACAGTCAGCGAAACAAGTATTGCTAATGTTCACTGGCTCGATAGCGGCTTCAGCAGTGGCAATGCAGTTTATGTTCCTATGCTGGAGAATTGGCTATTCAACTCGAATAGCTCGTTTTGTCGCGGTGGAGCTTGGTCAGAGCACACTGCTGCTTTACCTGGTCCAGGGTGTTGTTTTTCGCCTCATGGATTTTATACAGTTCGGAGAACTCTGGGATATCACGACCAGAATCGGGGTCGCAAGTGTGCTTGGAGCTGCGATTGTTGTCACAGCGATGACAATTCGCAGGATTGTTCGCCACCTTGGGGATATCTGCGCTAAGGCGAAAATTTATCTGGCGAAGCTGGTTAAGCGGCGCTCTGCCGCTTGGTCTCGATGACCTTGATTCCGTCCGGGAACACCTACCTTCTTGCAGAAAGCGCCGCCGCCACGATACGGAAGAGCGTCAAGAAGAGGCTGATCAAAACCCGATAGTTCTGCGCAGTACGCGTGGATTCGAAGGACGCTCTCTCCGTCGGTAAATGACCGAAATCATCACGGCTCGATTTCGGATACGCTACATCGCGGGTCGGCGGTAGCGGAACTCTGGCTCGATCCACCCCGCTATCTAAAATAGCGCCCCATCGGATCGACAGTTCCTGTGCGGGAACCGAACTTATCCACAAGAGTATTTTGTTGGTATTTTTGTTGGTAACCTCGAAGATACATGGGCTCCAAAGGTTTGAAAACAAAGTCAAATTCATTTCACTTAGATTCCGCCTCTGGGCACCATCACCTCTCCTCCTGACAGCCCCTTTCGCCGAAGCCTCTACGCCTCAGTCTCGGCAACCGCGTGAATTCGCTTCGTTTTTCGGTGCGAAAGAGATCCTTGAGCGAATTTCGTCGCGGTTCGGCAAATTTCGTCCAACGGCGCGAGGTGTTGGTATTTTTGTTGGTATCTGAGAACCTGTTGGTATCGAAGCAGCAATAGGAGGTCCCACAAATGGCTCTCTCCGACGTGAAATGTCGCAACACCCGGCCCGCGTCCAAGCTCCAAAAACTGTCCGACGGCGGAGGGCTGCAGCTATGGATCCAGCCATCGGGAACACGGCTGTGGCGCGTCGCCTATCGGTTCGACGGGAAACAGAAGTTGCTGTCTCTGGGTAGCTACCCTGTCATTTCACTGGTGGATGCCCGCCAAGCGCGCGATGAAGCCAAACGCCTCCTCAAGGCTGGTGCTGACCCGGCGCAGGAGCGCAAGTTCCAAAAAGCCGGTTCGCCAAAAGACACCTTTCGCTCAATCGCGAACGAATATATTGACAAGCTGAAGAAGGAGGGACGCGCCGACCGGACGATCAGCAAGGTCAAATGGCTGCTCGACTTTGCCTATCCGACAATCGGCGATAGGGGCATTCGACATATCGATACGGCCGCCGTCCTTACCGCCCTCCGTCGCGTGGAGGTTCGCGGTCGTTACGAATCGGCCAGGAGACTGCGCTCAACGATAGGCAGCGTGTTTCGATACGCGATCGCGACCGCACGCGCCGAGACAGATCCGACAATCGCTTTGAGAGGCGCGCTCATCAGCCCAAGGGTCACACCGCGTGCTGCGATCACCGATCCTAAGGCCTTGGGAGGCTTGCTCAGGGCGGTCGATGCGTTTGACGGACAGCCTACAACCCGAGGGGCCTTAAGGCTGATGGCGCTGCTGTTTCCCCGCCCCGGCGAGCTGCGCGCAGCCGAATGGGACGAGTTCGATTTCGAAACCTCGGTGTGGATCATCCCTCAAGCACGCATGAAAATGCGACGGCCGCACCGCGTACCCCTTTCAAGGCAGGCCATCAGCGTCCTGACCTCACTTAGAGAAATCTCTGGTAGTGGTTCGCTGCTGTTTCCTAGTGTTCGATCCGGTTCGCGTCCGATTTCCGACAACACGCTTAACGCCGCCCTGCGCCGTATGGGCTACGGCAAGGAAGAAGCTACCGCGCACGGTTTTCGAGCAACGGCATCAACTTTCCTAAACGAATGCGGAAAGTGGCATCCGGACGCGATAGAGCGGCAGTTAGCCCACATTGAAAACAACGACGTTCGTCGGGCCTACGCCCGGGCAGAGCACTGGGAAGAGCGCATCAAGATGATGCAATGGTGGGCCGACCGTCTGGATGAACTCACGCGCAAAAACGCGCGGGTAATCTCCATCGGGGGACGCGGCAAGCCTGCTGTCCATGCACCATCGCGACAGTCCACGCCGAACCCTGCACCGAGCGAAGACCAAAATCGCGCATCTGAGAATGCCATCACTTACCGCCGCGCCATCAGGACCACGAGTCTTCTCTGTTCGTCGAGGAGCGGCGGATCGGCGGCCGCAGCAAGAAACTCGATGTAAACAAAGACCCGGAAATCGCTGAAAGCGTCTTGTCGGGCCGCAAGTCCGGCGCTGAAACGGCCAGGCTCTATAATATCGGCGAGCCGACCGTATCGCGCATCGTCGCCGCCCGCCAGACCAGGAGTAGCCCCTGAAAGCCATGTATGGACGCCCTTGGCCGGCAAGGGTGAATTTGTAGCTTTGAGACGTGGGGTCGCTTGCATCCATGTATCCGGCCTCTTGATAGCCACAGCTGCTGGCCTTGATGGCATCCGCGGACCGGTCCCAAATCGATAATACGAGCTCGAAAGGCCCTAGGATACAGTCGGGTTTGGCTCGTTCCGAGGTCGCCGACCTTTTTCCTTTCACTTCGATCTCACACTCGCAAACTACGAACGCTCAAGTTCGGCCTCGGTCAGGCGGTGGTTTGCCGGACGCCGTTCGATCAGCGCGGCAAGCCACGCCGTCTGCATACCATTGCTGCGTCCGGTTCATCGCAGCACGGCATGCGCCAACGATCAGCAAGCGAGTGGCGGTCGCGACAGCGACACGTTTGTGCACCAACGCCCATCGCATCCGTTTGGCTATGCGTATAAGTCAGGTTTTTGTCAGGTTCGACGAGTATGTCCGGCAACAATAGCGCGACCACTTCCGTGCCTGCCCTCTCGCCTGGCAGACACACACAGGAGAAATACATGCCAAGGCGTCATCAACGTAACTCGCGTAACACCGCGACGATCAGCTACAAGGGCCATCATTCCTGCCGCAGATCATGGCTCATGCAGTCTGGCTCTACTGCAGGGTTCCCTTGAGCCTGCGTTTGCTCGAGGAAATTCTGCCGGGAATGCGGGAGCGTGGTTTCGTATGAGACAATCGCGGGTAGGCATGAAATTCGGTGCGCATTGCGCTCGCCGCTTGCGCCACAACTAGCACAGCCGAAAAGACGGCTGGACCTGGACGAGGTCGTCATCACCATCGCCGGAAACACTTGTTGTGGCGCGGCATCGACCAGGATGGCCATGGGCTCGACGAGATGGATCAAGCGGAGCGCCGATGCTGCGTTATGTCTTCCGGCGGTTGTTGACCGCCATCCCGACGCTATTCGTCATCGTGACGGTTGCGTTCTTCCTGATCCGTGTCGCGCCTGGCGGCCCGTTCAACCAGGAAAGGGGCCTGAGCCCCGAGATAAGGGCCAATCTCGAAGCCCAGTTCGGCCTCAACGATCCGCTCTGGCTGCAATATGTCCACTATCTCGGCAATCTTTTGCGCGGCAATTTCGGCCCGAGCTACAATTTGCCTGACTTCACCGTCACGGAACTCTTCGCCAAGGGCCTGCCGATCTCGGTGCAGATCGGTTCGTCGGCACTGGTGCTGGCTCTGCTGCTCGGCTCGATCCTCGGCACGATCGCGGCGCTCAACCAGAATAAACTGGCCGATTATTCGGTGATTGCTTTGGCCACGGCCGGCAGCACCATCCCGACCTTTGTCATCGCGCCGGTGATCCAGCTCCTCTTCGGGCTGTCCTGGAAGCTGTTGCCGATCGGCGGCTGGGGCGAGGGCGCCTTCATCAACAAGGTCGGGCCCGTGCTGACGCTCGCCTTGCCGCAGATCGCCATCGTCGCCCGCCTGATGCGCGGCTCGATGATCGAGAGCCTGCGCTCGCACCATATCCGCACCGCCCGCGCGCTCGGTCTCTCCGATTGGTCGGTGGTGGTCAAGCACGCGCTCCGCGGCGCCGTCCTGCCGATCGTCTCCTTCACCGGTCCGGCGGCGGCGGCGCTGCTGACCGGCTCGATCATCGTCGAGACGATCTTCTCCATTCCGGGCGTCGGCCGCTATTTCGTCGATGCCGCGCTCAACCGCGACTACACGCTGGTCATGGGAACCGTGGTGGTGATCGCGCTCTTCACCATCGTCTTCAACCTGATCGTCGATCTTCTCTATGCGGTGGTCGACCCGAGGGTGCGCTATGACTGACCTTGCCGTCGCCGTACCCGAGCCCATCGTCGGCCGCTCGCTCTGGGGCAATGCCTGGGCGCGGCTGAAGCGCAACCGCGCGGCCATGTTCAGCCTCTACTACCTGGCGCTGATCGCCGTCGTCAGCGTGTTCGGTCCGTGGGTCGTGCCGCATCAATACACGGCCATCTATGGCGACTATGTGCGCATGCCGCCGAGCCTTTCGGCCTATCCGAAGCCTGAAATGATCCAGGGCGCGCTGACCGACGCCATCAAGCGCATGCGCGTCGACATCAAGGAGTGGCACCAGGACGGCAGCCGCGTGATCGTGACCGTCACGTCCAAGAAGCCAGTCGACGACCGCAACATCCGCTATCTCGACCGCTCCGACGCTTTCGACGACACCAGGATCGAAAGCAAGTCGCCCGACGGACTCGAAATGACGATGAGTTCCGCCATCAAGCAGCAATATTTCCTGTTCGGCACGGACAACACCGGGCGCGACCTGCTCTCGCGCACGCTGATGGCCGGCCGCATTTCGCTGGCCATCGGCCTGCTTGCCGGCGTCGTCGCCGGCGTCATCGGCGTCATTTACGGCGCCACCGCCGGCTTTGCCGGCGGTCGGGTCGACGAGGTGATGATGCGCATCGTCGACGTGCTCTATTCGCTGCCCTTCATCTTCTTCGTCATCATGCTGGTGGTGTTCTTCGGCCGCAACTTCGTGCTGATGTTCTTGGCGGTGGGTGCTGTGCTGTGGCTCGACATGGCGCGCATCGTGCGCGGCCAGGCGCTGTCGATCCGCAGGCAGGAATACGTCCAGGCGGCCGAAGCCATGGGCGTCGGCCAGCGCGGCATCCTGATGCGCCACGTCATCCCCAATCTGCTCGGCCCGGTCGTCATCTACATGACGCTCTTGGTGCCGCAGGTCATCATCCTGGAAAGCTTCCTCTCCTTCCTCGGCCTTGGCGTGCAGGAGCCGATGACCAGTTGGGGCGTGCTGATCTCGGTCGGCGCCAAGAACATCGGCTATGCCAACTGGCTGCTGCTGTTCCCGGCCTTCTTCCTCGTCTCGACGCTGTTCGCGCTGAATTTCGTCGGCGACGGCCTGCGCGACGCGCTCGACCCGAAGGATCGATAAAGGTGGGGATCGCTGACATGGCTTCCGAAACGATCCTCAGCGTCAAGGACCTGCGCCTCCGCTTCCAGACCCTCGACGGCACGGTCGAGGCGGTCAAAGGCATCAACATCAAGGTCAATGCCGGCGAGACGGTCGCCGTCGTCGGCGAGTCCGGCTCCGGCAAGAGCCAGACGATGATGGCGGCGATGAGCCTGCTTTCTTCCAACGGCGAGGCGAGCGGCCAGGTCGACTATCGCGGCCGCAATCTCCTGGAGATGACCAAGAGCGAGATCAACAAGGTCAGAGGCCGCAAGATCAGCATGATCTTCCAGGAGCCGATGACCTCGCTCGACCCGCTCTACTCGATCGGCAACCAGCTGATGGAGCCGATCCGCCGCCACCGCGGGCTCTCCGCGGCCGCCGCGCGCGAGGAAGCGCTGAAGCTTTTGAGGCTGGTGCGCATCCCCGATCCCGAGCGGCGCATGAAATCCTATCCGCACGAGATGTCGGGCGGCCAGCGCCAGCGCGTCATGATCGCCATGGCGCTCGCCAACGATCCCGACATCCTTATCGCCGACGAGCCGACGACGGCGCTCGACGTCACCATCCAGGCGCAGATCCTGATGCTGCTTGCCGAACTGCAGCGCAAGCTCGGCATGGCCATCGTCTTCATCACCCACGATCTCGGCATCGTGCGCCGCTTCGCCGACCGCGTCTATGTCATGCGCCAGGGCGAGGTGGTGGAGGAGGGTGACGCCGAAGCGCTCTTCGCCAATCCGCAGCATGCCTACACCAAGATGCTGCTTGCGGCCGAACCGACCGGCACCAAGGCGCCGCCGCCCGCCAATTCGCCTGTGCTGCTCGAAGGCCGCAATGTAGAGGTCGTCTTCAGGATCGGCGGCGGCTTCCTCGGCGGCGAGCCGCTGATGCTGCGCGCGGTGGACAAGATCTCGATCCGGCTGAAGCGCAACCAGACCATCGGCATCGTCGGCGAGTCCGGCTCCGGCAAGTCGACGCTTGGCCGCGCGCTGCTCAGGCTTCTGCCCAGCGACGGCGTCATCCGCTTCGGCGATCGCGACATCTCCGAGGCCGACCGGCGGGCGATGCGGCCGCTGCGGCGTGAATTGCAGCTGGTCTTTCAGGATCCGTTCGGCTCGCTGTCGCCGCGCATGACCGTCGGCCAGGTGATCACCGAAGGCCTTTTGGTGCACGAACCTTCGCTGACAGGCAAGCAGCGCGACCAGCGTGCCGTGGAGGCGCTGCGCGAGGTCGGCCTCGACCCCAATGCGCGCAACCGCTATCCGCACGAATTCTCCGGCGGCCAGCGCCAGCGCATCGCGATTGCGCGCGCCATGATCCTGAAGCCGAAAGTGGTGGTGCTGGACGAGCCGACCTCGGCGCTCGACCGCTCCGTGCAGAAGCAGATCGTCGAACTGCTGCGCAAGCTGCAGGCCGACCACGAACTGTCCTACCTGTTCATCAGCCATGACCTCGCGGTGGTTCGCGCCATGGCCGACTACATCATCGTGATGAAGCAGGGAAAGATCGTCGAGGAAGGTCCGACGCAGGAGATCTTCGACAATCCG
>NZ_JBWGIO010000042.1:0-28596 GCF_057784215.1 Mesorhizobium sp. CNPSo 4661
CGCCAATGATTTCCCTAATGCCCAGTTTATTGACGCCATCAGCGCGATCTGCAGTCGCAGCTGACTTTCCCGGACGCCGGGGGCGTTATCCACCACCTGGACAATCTGCTGCGTGCCGTCAAGGTGATCCGAAAGTTCAGTGATCCTTGCCACCTTTTTTTTCTAAATCGACTGTTGTGCAGCTCGGGCGAGTTGGCGGATGCCGGCTATCGACGCTTTATGAATCGACATCAGTTTAAAGACGCCGCAAAGCTTTCCGCCTTGGCGATGGAGCGCCCTGTCAGTGCGCTGAGGGCCTGCAGCCGACATGATGGAGCGGAATCATGAACACGAATGGCAACAAGCCGACTTGGATCCTTGAGCCCTTCGCACCCAGTATCTCCCCGCAACCAAAACAGCCACCGATGCCAATCCATCTGGATCCTCGATGGCCGCAATCTCGATTCTGCTCTTGCGACCATAAGACCGCAGCCACATGGTCGGCACATAAATGTTCATAGGGAGCTGGCTTGGCCCTGGACGTGTTGGGCTGCGGCTAGAAGATCCCAGAGAGGGGAAATAATGAACAACTGGTTACTGAGCCGACGTGAGGTCATGAAGGCGATGCTGGTGGGTTCGACGGCACCCTGGGTTATACCCTCAAGCGCGTTTGCCTCTTCGTGCGACGATCACATCGTGCGCCTAGGGGGAATCATATCCCCCGACTCGGTGAACCCCTTTGCTACCTGGCACGCATTCTGGCCGCTCGTTTTCACCTATGACTTCTTGGTCGGACCTGACGCCCAGCGTGTAAGTGATCGGAAAGGATTCGCAAAGGCGTGGTCTGTCGCGGACGATAAGCTCACCTGGACCTTCAAGATCTGGCCAGGCATGAAATGGTCGGATGGCCAACCCGCTACCGCCAGGGACGCTGCCTTTACCTATAACTATTTGCGTGATTCCATAGGCAAGCCCGATGAACTGAATGGCGGCTGGAATAACACAAGCGGTTTGGAAAATGTTGAGTCCATCAAGGCACTTGATGACCAAACTTTGCAGATCGTCACCAAGAAGCCCACGCGGTGGGTAATCGACAACCAGATCATGATTGTTCCCCAGCACATCTGGAAAGACATAAGCTACGCCGATGCCCGAAGCACCTTCCGCAACGATCCGCCGCTGGTGGGCACAGGGCCTATGATCATTTCGGAGTTTCATCAAGATCAATTCGTCATCTTTAGCCCGAACAAGTACTTTCGAGGGGAAGCGCCGGCGGCGTCCGGTATGATATTAAACTTTTTCAAATCGGCTGATCTAATCGCGCAGAGTCTTAAGAGCGGAGACATCGACTATGGCTTCTTCCTGACGGCGGCTCAATGGGCTGAACTCTCGACGACCGCCCACATAGTGGTTAATGAGTCGCGCATCGAGCAGCGGGATTATTTGGCCTTCAACACGCTATCTGGGAAAGGGGCTGGCAGCACAAAGGCGCTGCAGGATCCAGCGTTTCGCGATGCGATCGGCTACGCAATCGACCAGAAGGCCATAGTCGAGCGCGCCATGCGCGGGCACGGCGACCCCGGTGTTGGCTTGGTGATGCCCATGGCGACAAATTACTACTCGGAACTGAGCGACATCAGACGTCACTTCGATCTAGCCGAAGCCGGCCGCCGGCTCGATGTCGCCGGCTACCGGGACTCGAACGGCGACGGCGTACGAGAGGACAAAGAAGGAAAAAACTTCCAACTTGAGCTAATATGCGGAGGCTCTGGTAACGTCGAGATACCAATCGCTGCCGTGCAGCTTGTTGCGGGGTGGCTTGGACAGATTGGTATCCCTGTATCGGTGACGCAGTTCGACGCCGGTGCGCTGCGCGCCCGTTATGCCGCTCCGGAGAATGGCGGCGGAGGCTGGGATCTGCTCATTGACAGTAACTGGTTAACTACGAGGACTGGCGACCTGCTGAGTCTCGGCAACAGCAAGGCCATCGGCTCCTACAACACATCCTTCTGGACAAATGAAAAATTTGACGCACTCGTATCGGAGGTCGAGGTCACCGTTGACCTCAAGAAGAGCTCGGAGCTAGTCGACCAGGCGGTTCGGCTCATTTTCGCCGAGGCGCCCTACATTGTGCTATGTTATCCTACCCTGCTCGAGGCCCGCCGCAACGACTGCTTTGATGGCTGGGGAACCCAGGATGTAGTGTCGATGCAGAGCTACTTCCCGTTGGATCGCGTGAAGCCGATCTCGAAGTGACTTGAACGAAATGAGCCAGCACATTGGACGGATCCTCTTCAGAGCGGTCGTTACGCTTCTGATGGTCATGACTCTAAACTTTATCCTCTTCAGGGTTATTCCCGGCGACCCCGCATCGCTTCTGCTCGGTGGGGTACGGACGAGCGTGACGATAGAGCAGATTGAGGCCCAGCGCCAGAACTGGGGCCTCGATCGGCCGCTGTTTCCAGACCAGATGGTCGACTACTTGACGGCGACTCTCCATGGTGATTTTGGCTACAGCTTCAAGTTCAGGGGCCGGCATGTCTCTGACCTGATTTTGGAGCGCTTGCCGGCCACAATCGCCTTGGTCGGACTTGCACAAATTATCGCTATCCTGTGCGGGGTCATGCTTGGATTATATGCGGGTTGGCGCAGGGGAGGAGCCGTCGACCATATCGCTACGGGAGCCTCTTTGGCGCTCTACTCTACCCCCTCGTTCTGGCTCGGCATGCTCCTTGTGGTAGTCTTCAGCACGGCATTGGGTTGGTTTCCGGGCTACGGTGCGTACTCGCCCGGCGCGATCACGGGCTCTCTTGGTTCGTTCCTCGACTACCTGCGGCATCTCGCGCTTCCGGTCACGGGGGTGGCCCTTGGACTCATCGGCCAATACGTCGTGGTCGCTCGTGCTGCGATGAGCGACGTCGTCACCGAGGACTACATGGTCACGGCCCGGGCCAAGGGACTCTCCAATGGTCAGATGCTGATACGTCATGCATTTCGCAATGCAATGCTGCCGGTCGTAACGTTGATTGCCCTTAATCTTGGCTACGTGGTTGCCGGTGCTATCACCGTCGAAGCCGTGTTCGCCTGGCCAGGGATCGGCGGACTGACGGTGGACGCGCTTAATGCGCGGGACTACCCAGTCCTTCAAGGCATATTCCTCTTGCTTGGTGCGTCGGTTGTTGTTGCAAACCTCGTCACCGATCTTGCCTACGGCATTCTTGATCCGCGAGTCCGACAATGAGCGAAAGTATCATTCAATATTCTCCGCGAACCCGGGCGCGGGCCGTCAAAGATTTTCTGCGCCAATTTCTTAGTTATGGTGGGGCTCGGCTTGGCCTATTTTGTCTTGTGTTCTTCCTTGTGCTGGCGTCGGTGCCCAATACCCTCGTGGGGCCGCTTGAAACCGTAGCCACCGCAACTGGTGACTTCCTCGCGCCGCCATCAAGCCAGCATCTGCTGGGGACCGATGAGGTCGGGCGGGACGTGCTCAACCTGGTCGTCCATGGCGCACGGATCTCGCTCACGATCGCGCTGCTGGCAACTGTGATCAGCCTCATCGTCGGCACTACGGTTGGCATAACCTCAGGCTACTATGGTGGCAGGGTTGACATCTGGCTAATGCGCTTGACGGACTTCTTTTTTGTCATGCCGTCATTCGTGCTGGCGCTGGTCATTACGCCCGTGGTCCTTGAGGTGATGGGGCGCGGTGGAGACATCCTCGGCTTTCGTCCTTCTCTTTTCGTGATCATTGTCGTTATCGGCATGACAAGCTGGGCGTTCGTCGCCCGTATCGTTCGTAGTCAGACACTGTCGCTTAAAGAGCGAACATTCATTGATCGTGCACGCGTTGTGGGCAGCAGCAACTTCAGCATCATGGCGCGGCACATCCTGCCCAACCTGATGCCGCAAATCGCGGCCAATGGGGCGCTGGTTGTCGCCGGCGCAATCTCTATCGAGACTTCGCTCTCGTTCCTCGGGCTTGGCGATCCGTTGCAGCCTTCATGGGGCACTTTGCTTTCACAGGCTCAGCGCGCCGGTGCCGCCAGTGCTGGAGCCTGGTGGTACCTCGGTGCCCCCGGAGTGTGCGTTCTTACAGTGTCCCTCAGCTTCGTCCTGATCGGCAATGCCCTTGATGACACCTTCAATCCACGGCGAAGGGCTATTCCATGACAAACTCCACCCAGGAAAAGCCGCCGCTTTTGGAAGTAAACGGGCTCTCTGTCCACTATGGGCTCAAGGGCGTTTCATCGCGTGCGATTGACAGCGTGAGCTTCGCACTCCGGGCCGGAGAGGCCGTTGGCCTGGTCGGAGAATCTGGCAGCGGGAAGACCACGACCGCAATGGCGATCGCTGGTCTGCTGTCACCCAACGCGCGGGTAAGCGAGGGCGAGGTACGCTATCGCGGAGAGCGACTGCCGATCGACGACGATGCGGCGATGCGGCCACATCGCTGGAGCGAAACGTCGGTTGTCTTCCAAGGCGCGATGAATGCGCTCAACCCCGTACACCGCATCACCAAGCAGATCGCCGAGCCGTGTATGCTGAAGCTCGGCATGTCGCGTGGCGAGGCGACTGCGCGTGCAGGAGAACTGCTCGAGCTCGTCGGCATTCCGGCGGATCGCGGCGCCGCCTATCCTCACGAGTTGTCGGGCGGTATGCGTCAAAGGGTGATGATCGCCATGGCGCTGGCATGTCGTCCCTCGATCGTCATTGGTGACGAGCCGACCACGGCACTCGACGTCATCACTCAAGCTCAGATTCTGAAGCTGCTGGGCGAGTTGCGATCACAACTTAACCTTGCCCTGATTTTGATCACCCACGATCTTTCCGTGGTGGCTGAGTCCTGTGATCGCGTGATGATCATGTATTCCGGCCGGATCATAGAGGACGGAACAGTTGCTGAGATCTTCGCCCAACCTAGGCACCCGTACACCAAACTCCTGATCGACTCGATCCCGAACCCGGCGAAGGGCAAAAAGATGATCCGGCCCATTCCCGGTGATCCGCCCAACCTGGTGAATCGACCCTCAGGCTGCGCCTTTCATCCACGTTGCCCGTCGGCCATGGAGGTTTGTGCGACCGAAGTCCCCAGCCTCGACAAGGTCGGGCGAGGACGCGTCGCCTGTCACCTTCACCGGTCCCTAACGCAAGAAGACAAGGCTGTAGCTCATGCCTGAAACCGCCGACATCCTGCGTCTGGAGAACCTGCGGGTCCACTTCCCGATCCAAGGCGGACTGTTCGACCGTGCCCTGGGCCGCCCTGCCGGCGCCGTGCGCGCGGTGGACGGGATCGACCTCAACGTCGGACGGGGCGAGATCGTCGCCTTGGTTGGGGAATCGGGAAGCGGCAAGACCACGGTAGGTCGCGTCATCACCAAGCTTGCCCAGCCTACAGGCGGCAGGCTGCTGTTTGAAGGCCGCGACATAACATCGGTTCAAGGCCTGTCGGCTTTGCGCCCTTACCGGCATCGCGTGCAAATGATCTTTCAGGATGCCTATCAGGCGCTCAATCCCTGTCACACCGTGTTCGATATCGTGGCGGAGCCGCTGCGTTCACTGGGGCTGGTCGACAATAGCAAACAACTCGCGGAGCGGGTGGGCGAAGCTCTTGCATCCGCCGGCCTCAATCCTCCCAGTGATTTCTTCGCTCGCTTCCCACACGAGCTATCTGGCGGGCAGCGCCAGCGGGTTGTGATCGCTGGAGCTCTTGCCGTTAAACCGGCGCTCATAGTCGCCGACGAGCCTGTGTCGATGCTCGATGTCTCGATACGCGCGCAGATTCTTCAGGTCCTGGTTGACCTACGCGACAAGCACAACATGGCGCTGCTGTTCATCACCCACGACCTGCCGCTCGCCTGGTTGATCGCCGACAGGATTGCCGTCTTATATCTTGGAAAATTGGTCGAGATCGGCAGCGCCGACGAGATCACATTCAACCCTCGCCATCCGTACACGGTCGCCCTACGCAACGCCACGCCGCAGATGGGGGGCCACGCAGATCGCGCCGAGATGCCGGCCTTGCAGGGCGAGGTCCCAAGCGCCGCGCGCGTGCCGAAGGGGTGTCGGTTCCATCCGCGTTGCCCACTGGCCTTCGACCGCTGCAAAGTTGAGGAGCCACCGGCCATCGAAGTCCTGCCGCAGCACATGTCTGCATGCTGGTTGGCGAATTGATGGATCGCTTGCCACGTCGCAGAAATTGGTACGCGGACGGTAATGCCCAACGCGTTAATCGCAGTGTGCACTAGCTACGTCTGCACGAACCCTGCGATGCCCAAGACCGCGATAAATTAAAGATCTATATGGGAGAGCCGAATGGTTGCAAAGTCGCTTATGGCAGGTGTACCAGTCACGGAGCCCCTCTGTGAGCAGGTGGGCGAGCGCGACGTGGTGGCTTTCCCGAAGGCGCGTTTCGAGGTCGGGGTAGACAAGGATGTTCGGATTCCGATGCGTGACAGCGTTGGTCTCTATGCAGACATTTACCAACCGCGCGCAGCCGGAGAGAAGCTGCCGACCATCCTGATCCGCACGCAGTATGACAAGACGCCCTATCAGGATGGGCGCGATTCCAAGATGCGGAATGGGGTCGCGTACATGTTTGCGGGCCAGGGCTTCACAGTCGTCGTGCAGGATGCCCGCGGTCGCTTTCGTTCGGAGGGCGAGTCCCACCCCGCCGCGTACGACGCGGACGATGGCTACGACACCGTCGGTTGGGTCGCTGCTCAGCCCTGGTCGAACGGCAAGGTCGGGAGCTACGGCTGCTCTTTTCTTGGCCTCAATCAGGTGATGATGGCACCAACTCGGCCCCCGGCTCTGGCGGCAATGGTGCCTCAGGGGCCCGCAGGCGGGATGCGCAACAATCCGTGTGATATCATCAACAGTGGTGTGCCCGCGATCGGCTGGGCCTTCAGTTGGTTCCGCGAGCTTGGCAGCGAGCGGGGTACGGAACTCCTCCCAAAAATCGACTACGACGAGGTCCTGAAAACATTGCCCCTTGCCGACATGATGAACGGGTCGGGCCGCGCAACCAGCGACTGGTCCGATTGGGTCTCGCATGAACCCGGTGATGCATATTGGCAGCAGTTCGCCTTTTTCGACGAGAAGTCGCGCCCCAATGTGCCGGCGCTGTTCGTCAACTCCTGGTATGATCCCACAGTCGGGGCTACGTTGGACCTGTTCAACGCGTTCCAAAACCAGTCGCTTACCGAGCAGGCGCGTCGCAACCAATATGTCATCATCTCACCTACAGAGCATTGCCGCAGCGAATCGGCCGCAACGCCGTATATGGTCGGCGAGCGCGACGTTGGAGACATTCGGTATGATCACTGGTCGATCTATTTGCGCTGGTATGATCACTGGCTGCGCGGTGGCCAAGGCGATCTGAAGATGCCGCACGTTCAATATTACCTGATGGGAGCAAATAAGTGGAAATCGGCCGATAGTTGGCCGATCCCGGGCACCCGGTTCGTGCCCTACTACTTCAGCAGTGGTGGGAAGGCGAACACAGGCAAAGGGGACGGCAAGCTGTCCACGGCGATGGCGACGGGACCAGCCGACCGTTACCGCTACGACCCCGCCGATCCTGTGCCCAGCAAAGCCATCGATAGCGGCGGCGGGGGGGTGGCAGCAGACTTAGCGGAGCTCGATCAGCGCCCTGATCGTCTGGTCTTCACCTCGGAACCGCTGAAATCGGGTGTCGAGGTGACCGGTCCATTGCGGGCTGTGCTCTATGTCTCATCATCGGCGGTGGATACCGACTTCGTCGTGCAACTGAGCGATGTCTACCCCGATGGCCGCGTCTACAACCTGCACCAGGGCATAGCGCGTGCGCGCTATCGCGACGCCTACAGTATGCCGGAACGCTACCGCGAGGATTATAGCAATCCAAAGTTGCTGACGCCGGAAAAGGTCTATCGCATCGAGGTGAACATGGAGGCGACCGGCAACTGGTTCGCGCCGGGCCACCGCATGCGCGTGCAAGTGTCGAGTAGCCTCTTCCCGCACTGGGCACGGAACCTGAACACAGGGAGTAACAACGGCACAGAAACCCGAATGGTGGTCGCGGAGAACGCCATATATCATGATAGCGACCATCCTTCTCATATTCTGCTGCCGATCGTGCCATGAGCGCCTTCGTCAGCAAGCAGCCTCCGCGAGAGGCTTGTCGGGCGTTGTCACCTTGAGATGTGGCCGCGTCAAGCCGAAACTGCGGTTTTCAGGCAGGACGTGCACTCACGGTTTGGCGGCTTCGCGCAACGCTGTATTTCCAAGGCAGTTCGTGCAGACGCGAGCCGGGAAGATTGCCAATGCGGGCTAGGGCGTCGTCTGTCTGCTGGGCCCGAATCGTCGGCCTGCGTGAACGCGAGATAGGTTCCGGCTCAGAGGTCTGCCATAGTCTGTGATGTTTACAGGTTCCAACCACATACAACGAGGATCTAAATCGGAGCTCGCTGACTGCTGAATAGACGCCTGTGGCGGCCGCCGCTCGCTTGAGCAGAGCGACACTTCCGGTTCAGATCGTCGCCGGACCTGGAGGATTTAATGTACAGGCTTTATACGCGTGCCAACACCGGCGGCCTTGTCGTCGAGGCGGCACTCACTTTGGCGTGCGTGCCTTTCGACCAGATCAATGTTTCGAAGTCGAATCCGCCCGACCAGGCCTTTCTCGACATCAGCCCGTTGAACCAAGTGCCGGTCCTGATCTCGCCGGACGGACGCTCGATGACCGAGTCGGCGGCGATCTGCATCCTGCTCGCCGAACGCCACCCCGAGGCGGGCCTGGCGCCTGCGGCGAATTCACTCGGCCGCGCCGACTCCCTGCGCTGGATGATCTTCATGTCGTCAGTCATCTATCCTGCCGACCTACGGTTCTATCACGCTCATCGCTACACCTGTGACCGCAGCGGCATGGAAGCGGTGAAGATGGCTGCGGTTGCCGAAATGGATCGCGGCTTTGCCATTCTCAATGCCGCCCTCGAAGGCCAAGACTGGCTGGCTGGCGACCGGCTCTCGTTGGCCGACATCTATCTCGTCATGCTGGCGGCCTGGCACCCCCAAGTTGAAAAGGTTCCGAGAACCTGGCCGAACATCGAACGCCTATGGGCTGGGTTGCGGGAGCATCAGGTGATGAGGGAACTGAACGTCTCCCACGCCATCTGGCCGGCTTGAACGGATCGCGTTGCTCCAGGCTTTTCCACGCGGCCGAGTCCGCCCGTCGTCCTGCAGAACCGGCGCCCAGTCTGGGAAGAAAACGGCCCACACGAGAGCGAAACAATCGTGGATTGGACGAAGGAGGCTGCAGCAAGCGCCCATCTGATTGGCTAAAGTCAAGAAGCTCAATGGCGCCTCCCGTGTCGCGAAATGAACGCATTGCCTCGCGGAGATTGTTGCCGAGCGGCTTCGTTGCCTCACCTAAAATGTTACCCGTGTCTGAGAGGGGTAACTTCTCTGGGGTCAAACACGGGTTGTTAGGCTCGAGCAGTCCATCAGCATCGTTTTGATCGGAGACAAAGCGATAGCGGTAGGATGGACGGTTACGATCGAGGGCCGGAACGAATTTGGCGACACATGTCGAAAGGAGGTCCGCACAGACAAAAAAGCTGGGAGAGCCCGTTCGACGGCGACATCGGCTTGTCGATCGGCGATAGCAAGAAGATCATGGCAGCGCTGCAGAACGCGGCTGAATCATGAAGCGGAGATCTATGCCCGTCTTCGCCGGGCTTGCCCAGCTTGCCATACGTTCCGCCCGGTCAAGGACTACACGACACGCCGGATCCGAACCGTCTTCGGCACCGTTGAGGTTCGCAATCCCCGATGGATGCTGTGCCGCGAATGCCATTCAGGGATAGTCGGTGCCTTCGCGCCGCTGAAGGAAATTTATTCCGATCGAGTGACACCAGAGCTGCTGGAACTGACGGCGCGGCTAGGATGCTGCCCTATCGGCAGGCGGCGAAGGTGCTGGCCGATTTCCTGCCCACTGAACGGACTGAGACGCATGCGACCGTGCGCAAACGTACCATCAGGATCGGCAAGCGGCTCGATGACCAGGTCATGCAGGAAACTTGGCGCGCGAGGTCCCAAACGGATGACCGATGCCAGCTTGAGATGCAGCTTCCCGGAGATCGGCGCAAAGAGTTCGTCATCAGCATTGATACGGCGCACGTTCGTAGTGCTGATCAACATTCGGCGCGAAATTTCGAGCTCCTCGTGGCCAAATGCGGCCGCGGGGGACGGGGCGAAAGGGGCGGTCGCTATTTCGTCAGCCGCAGCACCGACCAGCAAGCAGGCAATCCGCGATCATGCTCCTCTCTCTCCAGGAAGTCGGATATCACGGCTCTGGGGATGTGACGGTGATCTCGGACGGGGCCGAAATCCTAAAGCGGCTGCCCCGCGCTATGCCGAAACCAATGACTCACATCATCGACTGGTTTCATATTGCCATGAAGATCCAGCCGATGCAGCAGATCGCCGATCACATCGTGCGATCCCGATCAGGCCCTTTGAAGCGCTTCCAACCATCGACAGAGACATCAGAGCCGTGAAGCGGAGTCTGCGGCACGGGCGGGTCGGCCGCGCGATCCGCGACCTGGAGCAACTTCTAGCAAGACTGAAGGAAGGGCGAGTTCTCCATCGCACGGTTTCACCGCCTCGGGGAGCAACTCCTGACTTATGTCCGTTCAACCGCGGCGCGATCGTCAACTATGGCAAGCGCTACCGGGCTGGGCTTCGCGTCGCCACTACTCTCGCAGAGTCGGCGGTGAACTCAGTCGTCGGGAAACGTATGGTCAAGAAGCAGCAGATGCGCTGGTCGCTTCACGGTGAGCATATGCTCATGCAGGTCCGGGCGGCCGAGATCAATGGAGAACTTCGCAACCGGCTGCGGGCGCCTTTACCGACAGCCAGAATTGAACGTGCCTCCAATATTCAAGCCCAAACCGCCTCTTTTACGCCCCAGAGAAATTACCGGTCTCCGCCAGTCCCATGCCCTCGCTTTCCCCTGGCCGCACTTGGCAGGGGGACGACCGTCATACCAACCTCCGTTCCGCCAGTTAAGGCCGCCGCCTCTGCGCAACCCTTGGCAAACAGAGCAGGACGGCCATGTCGATCTGGATTCCAGATGGGTCGCGCTGGTATCGATATTTGACTAGCTGAACCTAGCGGTGTCATGACGTCGAATGCGAAAGAGGTTTAAGATGCCCATTGTCAATCGCGTGGCTGATCTACATCCAGAGATCATCGAATGGCGTCGGGAGATTCATCAGCACCCAGAACTGCTTTACGATGTCCATCGCACCGCTGCGTTTGTCGCTGCTCGCCTGCGTGAGTTTGGTTGCGACGAAGTCGTCGAGGGTATTGGACGAACGGGTGTCGTTGGCGTCATCAAAGGACGACTCTCGGCCCCGATCGAAACACTTAAGACGATCGGCTTGCGGGCCGATATGGACGCGTTGCCAATCGTGGAGGCGACTGGACTTCCCTACGCCTCCAAAACTCTCGGCAAAATGCACGCCTGCGGCCATGATGGTCACACGGCGATGTTGCTGGGGGGCGCGCGCTATCTTGCCGAAACACGAAATTTCGCGGGCCGTGCAGTTGTGATTTTCCAGCCCGCCGAAGAAGAGGAGGCGGGCGCAGCTGCCATGATAGCGGACGGCTTGATGGAGCGCTTTGGCTTGGTCGAGGTGTTCGGCATGCACAATTGGCCGGGCATACCTGTGGGCACGTTCAGCATTCGACCAGGTGCGATGATGGCCGCCTACAACGTCGTTGAAATCAACATCGAGGGGCGAGGAGGTCACTCGTCTGCACCTCAAAACTGTGTCGATCCCGTCTTGGTAGGCTCTCAAATCGTGACGGCGTTGCAGCAGATTGTCGCTCGAAACATCGATCCCCTTGAGGCGGCTGGGGTCACCATCTCCGAATTCCATGCTGGCTCGACACCTGGTGTCATTCCGCAATCGGCGGTTCTGCGGGGCACGATTCGTTCGCTCTCGACCGACGTGCATGAGCTTATGAAGAGGCGGTTGGGCGAGATTGTTTCCGGCGTGTCTGCGATGACAGGTGCCAAGATCGAGATGTCTTTCATCGGCGGGGCGCCCCTCACATTTAACCACGACGCGCAAACAGAGTTTGCTAGGGCGGTCGCAACGGACCTGGTCGGCAAAAACAATGTCCATCCCGCAAAACCTGTCATGGCGGCGGAAGACTTCGGCTATATGCTGGAGGCGCGCCCTGGTGCCTACATCCTTTGCGGAAATGGCGACAGCGCAGGCCTCCATCACCCCGCGTACGATTTCAACGACGAGTCCATTTTGTACGGAACATCCTTCTGGATCAAACTTGTCGAGACGAGGCTCGCCCCGTGACAGCGCTTCGGGAGCGTCTCCAGCGATCTCGATGCCAGATGGCTTGCATATGAAGACTGCATTTGACCGCTGTCAGAAGGTCTCCATACTTTCTGATGGCTGCTTCGAACGATGACCGACAATTCGGACGGAATCATCACGCCGCAAGCGAAGATCCATCAGCGCGCTAGTGCGAGAAGAAGTGCGCCACGGCGAGCGTCCCGACAATTCCATCAAATTGGGGAAAGTGGCATGAAGGACCATTCAGCGTTGTCGAATCTTGAACACGAAAGCCGCTTGAACGCGGTGAGAGGGATCTGCCGTGAGCGTGGCATTGACGTTGCCATTTTCACGAGCCCCGAGAATATCTGTTATCTTACCGGGCTCGACTACGAGGGATATTTTGCCCTCCATGCCCTGTTGATCGCGGCAGACAAGAAGCCTGTCCTCTTCGCCCGATATATCGAGGAACCTACGGTCTTGCGGCAAACCAACGGAGTGGAATTCGCGGGCTACACCGACACCGACGACGTCGCGGCGCTGATCAAGGCGAAAGTTGTCTCCCTTTCTTCGGAGCAAGCGCGCATAGGTCTTCAGAAGAACAGCGCCGCCGCGACGATGATCGACGCCCCACTCCGCTCCTACCTTCCTCAGGCCGAAGTGGTCGACGCCTCAGGTATCGTGGAGAGCCTGCGCCTCGTGAAATCTCCATTTGAGATAGAGGAGATCAGGCGGGCAGCAAAGATATCAGACCTTATGATTTCCACGGCCCTGACCGCAGCCCGCGAAGGTGTCGAAGAAAGCACCGTTGCTGCGGAGGTCTATGGCGCGATGATTGCCGCAGGCGGCCAACCTCCGGGCTTCCCGCCATTCATTCGGTCTGGCGACAGAATCTCGGAGCCGCACGTGTCTTGGACCGGTCAGCCTCTCAAGGCGGGTGCTCCGCTGCTTCTCGAACTGTCTGGATGCGTGAACCGATATCACGCGCCAATGGCCCGCTACGGATATGTCGGTTCGGCACCGGATGCGGCAAGGCGGTTGAGCGAATCAAGTCATGAGGCCCATCTCGCTGCCCTTGCAGCTCTAAAACCGGGGGTTCTCGCTCGCGATGTCTACGGCGTCTGGAAAAAGAAACTCGGGACCGGAAACATAAGGCCAAGGGCCCCTCACTGCGGATACATGGTCGGTATTTCTTTTCCACCGACCTGGACGGGCGGGCCTGGTGTACAAAGTCTCCATGAGACCAGCACGATGGAGATCAAACAGTCGATGGTCTTCCACCTGTTGACTTGGGTCACAGATGGTCAACATGACCATTTCCTTTCGGATTGTGCGATCGTCGAGAAAGCGGGTGGAGCGTTTTTGACCAAGACCGACCGGCAACTGTTCGTCGTGTGATCGACGAGGTCACGCGACCCGGACTAGCGGGTTCACACTTGGGCATTTTGCTATGGTCTGGAACGGTCGTGCGCGGCGCTCCAGACTTGGTAGCAACCTATGCTGTGAAGATAGACATCACGCGCGCCGCACAAACCAACTGCTGCATGCAGCATAGGCAACAATAGCCAATCCATCGATTTCGTATCCCGTTCGCATGAACGGCCATTGCTTTGCAACCGGCGATTTCACGCGACAGGGAAGCCAGCATAATCCCTCATCCTAGGCGATTCTTTAAACGACGTCCGAACTGCCGCGTCCGCGGCATGGGGTTTCGCCTTTCGCGCGGCTATCTTGGAACCAGATGACGACAATATCAAAACTGCGTTGGACGCGACGAGCGCTTGATTGTTCCATTGATACCTGACGGCCAGCACCCGCACTGCGAATGTTAGTTCCGTCCAAATAGGGGAAATCGAAATGGAAAAATTCTCGCGAAGAGATTTCATAAAGACGAGCGTTGCAGGCGGCGCGGCATTGGCCGCATCGCAACTGGCAGGCCCGCTGGTCGGTAAGGCCCTGGCGGCGGATTCGCTTTCCGTTGTCGAGTGGGGCCCTCCCTTCATCGACCACACCAAGGCTCTCGCGGCCGAATGGGGCAAAGCGCCTGTCGACTGGACACTGCACGCCGGCGGCGCCGCGTCAATTCTGCCCAAGATTAAGTCAGCATGGCCGAACCCGCCTTACGATCTGGTTGATGCCTGGAGTGCGGTTTTTGAATCGATGATCAAGGAAGATTGGTTAGAGACAGTTACTCTTGCAGACTGTCCTAACCTAGCCGACGTGCCTGAGGAGCTGATTCCCAAGGACGCGAAGGGCAATTGGAAAGCGGTCCCTCGCGGGTCCAGCGGAAGCTTCTTCGCCTATGCGCCCGAAAAGTGCCCGATTGAGATCAAGTCGATTGAAGACTTTTTGAACCCGAAGCTGAAAGGCCAGATCCTTTGGCCGAATCCGACTTTAAACACGAATATGCAGGTGGTTTTCCTGGCGATGGCACGCGGCGGCGATCAGTCGAACCTGGAGCCTGGCTGGCAATTCCTGAAGGAACTGGCGAAGTCGGGGAACATCGGACGAGTATCGGCGACCACCTCGGACATAATCACGTCGATTGGCACCGGTGAAACTTCGGTGACGTTCGTCGATCAAGGAACTTTCTCCGGCATCAAGGGTGTGAAAGTCGTCCCCTTGACCAAGACGAACAAGGACCTGAAGACCTTTCTTTTCGTCTCCGGCTGGGCCGTCTTAAAGAGCTCGAAAAACAAGAAACTGGCATTTGATCTAGCCAACTACACCATCAGTACGTCTGCCAGCGAGCGCTATACGAAGGAAGTCGGCGAAGTCCCGGTCAACGCAAAAGCCAAGCACAACGTCGAGCACCTTCGGTTCTCATCGGAGGAGTTGAAGGAATTTGTCGTGCTGCCGGACCTCGACCAGCTCGGCAAGGAACTCGATGGCTGGAATAAGCGCTGGGAACAGGAAATCGTCCCGCTCCTTTGATGAGCGACGATCGTTCTTTCCATTGCCGTGAGGACCGCCGGGCGCGTGGCGCCCGGTGGTTTCATTGCCAACGGGCGCCGGGAAATGGAGCTTGCAATGAAGCCCAAAGGAAGCATCGCATTATTGCTAGTCCCAGGATTTGCGTTGTTGCTGGCGCTTTTGGTCTTGCCGCTGGCTAACGTCGTCGATGAAAGCTTTCGCCTCTTTGAGCCAGGCCGGATCGGATCGGCCAAGGACGCGCCCTACACGCTGTTCAATTACGCCGAAATCCTGGATCCTTCATATCTGAGGTACTTCGCGGAAACGTTCAGGTTCGGCGCCGTGTCTTCCCTCATTGCCCTTCTGATAGCCTTTCCGATCGCCTATTCGGTGGCAAGACAGCGCCGTCCCTTTCCGCGCAAGGTCGCGATCGGCTTTTTCATTGGGATGATGTTCCTGAGCACGTTAGTGCGTGTCTATGCGTTGCAATTGACGTTCGGACCCACCGGCTATGGAGGATTGCTGGCAGGACTACTCAACGTGTCGCCCAACGGGCGTTTCTATACCGAACTGATCGTTATTCTCGGGCTGCTGCATTATTTAATCCCGATTTCTGTGATCACACTGCTGGGCACCATTCAGAACCTCAACCCAAGGCTTATCGAGGCATCGCAGGTGCTTGGCGCTTCGCGCCTGAGATCGCATCTTTCGATAACCGTGCCGCTATGCATGCAGGGACTGCTGTCGGCCTTCCTGATCTGCTTCACCTTATGTCTCAGTGCATTCGTAGTGCCCATGATCCTTGGCAAGGGCAAGGTCCTATTCGTTTCCAACCTTATATATGCGCGGTTCAGCGAGATCGCGAACTATCCGAGCGGATCCGCCGTCGCGATCACCATGCTCGTCATCGCGCTGATCGCAATCTATGGGATCACATCGGTGGTTTCGAGGCGGTTTGGCAAGCCCGAGCAAGGATGATATCCATGAAGCGCTTTATCGACAGCGTCGCGACCTGGCTGAGTGTCGTTAACCTATTGGTTCTATTGGCGTTTCTCATTTTCCCGATTGCCGTCACCGTGATGATGTCATTCGACGGCCGCGATTATTTGGGCCAGTTTCCGCCGCCGGAATATTCACTGAGATGGTACCAGAACTTCTTTTCGGACCAGTATTATTTGACCGGCCTGTCGACAAGCCTGCTCTTGGCAGTGACTGCGTCTGTTGTCTCCACGGCAAGCGGCGTGAGCGCCGCGGTTGCCCTTGACCGCTATACCGGTCCAGGGAAGCAGGTCCTGGAGTCTCTTTTCCTTTCGCCAATCGTTGTGCCGGCAGTGGTTATCGGCTTCGCACTGCTGCTGTTCTTCGCCACCATAGGCATCTTCGACGGCCTCACACGACTGGTCGGCGGGCACATTATCATCACGTTTCCCTATACGGTGCGCACGACGCTAGCGGGGCTAATCGGGATCCGAAAGACGCTGACGGAAGCTGCCTTGAGCCTCGGGGCCACAGAGCGCCGGGCATTCTGGGATGTTACACTCCCGTTGGCGCGCACGGGCATCGTCGCGGGGGCTGTCTTCGCATTTGCATTCTCCATGGACGATGTGGCTGTAAGCTTGTTCCTGACTTCGCCCGACACCTACACATTGCCAGTCGCGATGGTCAGCATGATGCGCACGAACTTTGATCTAACGATCGCGGCGGCGGCCGTTGTCCTGATGATGTTCACCTTCGCCCTGATCCTCGTTCTCGATTGGACCATTGGCCTAGATCGCCTCATTGGGAAGGGTGTTTTCAGGACATAGGATATCTACGTCAAATGAATGTTCTTGAGCTTAATCATGTCACCAAGCGCTATGGCAGCTTTCTGGCCGTCGACGATATCTCCTTCACCGTCGAAAGAGGGAGCATCCTATCCCTCCTTGGGCCGAGCGGTTGCGGGAAAACGACGACCCTGAGATTGATATCGGGGTTTGAGGACGCCAATGAGGGCGCCGTTATGTTTTCCGGCATCGACATGAAGGGTCGGCGGCCCTACGAGCGCAATGTCGGGCTTCTGTTTCAGGACTATGCGTTGTTCCCGCACATGACGGTCGTCGAAAACGTCGCTTATGGACTGAAGCACCGCGATTTTGACAAGGCGAAGATCCCAGCTCGCGTGGCCGAAATGCTCTCATTGGTAAAGTTGAAGGGCTTTGAGGAACGGCGGCCAGGTCAATTGAGCGGCGGCCAGCAACAACGCGTGGCGCTGGCGCGAGCGTTGGCAACGAACCCCGAAATCGTCCTGCTCGATGAACCGCTGTCGGCTCTTGACGCCAAATTGCGGCATGAATTGCGATTTGAGCTGAAACAAATCCTCTCTGCGGTGAACGCCACGACAATCGTGGTGACACACGATCAGGAGGAGGCCATGAGCTTGGGCGACAAGGTCGTTGTCATGAGTTCAGGCAGGATCATGCAGCAGGGAGCGCCAACCGAGATATATGCCAATCCAAGAACGCGCTTTGTCGCCGAATTCATCGGCCGTTCGAACTGGTTCACTGGCACGCTAGCCAACAGCAAGAATGGTATGGCCGAACTGAAAGACGTCGCGGGCTTTCGGATGTTGGTCCCCGCGCCGGACCAAGACGCAAAGGCCGGAGCATTCGATGTCTGCGTGCGACCGGAACGTATTCGCATCGACGGGGCCGCCTATGGGACTGTAGACATGCCCGTGAACGCAATGCGCGGCACGATCCGCGACGTCGCTCACCTTGGCGCAGACCTGCACTTGTTGATCGAAGTTCCAGGCGGTCAACTGCTGACAGTGACCGAAAAGTTTGTCGGGCAGACCATCGAGCGAACCGGCCAGGAAGTCGCCATCACCTTCCGTCCGCAGGATTGCATTGTTGTGCCCAGTGGTTCCTGAGCGTTTAGGCCGTCACAGCCTTCGACGGGCGAGGCTGATGTCGGACCGTTGGCCGGCTCGGCGCGGCGTCCATCTTAGAACCAGATGACGACGATATTGAAACTGCGTTTGACGCTTCGGGCCATAGATCGTCAGACTATTGAACCCGATACGGTCTACGTCCGTATCGCCCTCATAATGCCGACACTGTTTGGCTGGCGAAACGACTGAAGGAGTCACGGCGATGAAGATAGAACGCATTTCAGTGTTCGAGATTGTGACCCCGTTTCCGCAGGGCTACGGTCTGTCACGGGGTCGAAAGTGGACCTCCTTCGAAAGCACCATCGTAAAGGTCGAGACCAACGCGGCGATTGTCGGATGGGGCGAACTGCAAACGCTTGGAGGAAACTATCTGCCGGCGTTCGCAAAGGGAGCCAAGGCGGCAATCGACGAACTCGCTCCTCACCTCATCGGACAAAATCCGCTGCAACTCGACCGCATCAACTATCTGATGGACCACGTGTTGTACGGCCATCCATACGGGAAGTCTGCAATCGATATGGCTTGTTGGGATATTCTCGGCAAAGCGACAGGGCTGCCACTTTGTGATCTTCTTGGCGGCAGGTTCGATGGTGGTCTGGATCTCATGTGCGCGCCTACAGTTGGGTCGACAGAAGAAATGTTGGCGATGACCGTCGCGTTCCGGCAAAAGGGCTATCGACGCATGTCGCTCAAATTGGGCGGGGATGTCGCGGACGATGTGGCGAAGATCCGCGCTCTGCTCGAACAAGCCCAGCCTGGCGAGGAATACTACGCCGACTGCAATCGCGGTTGGACACGCGACCAGGCACTTCGGGTTATGCGACAAATTCGCGACCTTGACGTCTACATAGAGCAGCCCTGTGCGTCGTACGAAGACTGTTTGGCCGTGAGGCGCCGCACCGATCTTCCTATGATCCTCGATGAAATTATCGATTCCCCTGAGATGGTCATGCGGATCATCGCAGACCAGGCGGCCGACTTGGTCAATATTAAGATCTCGAGGGTTGGGGGGCTAACCAAGGCACGGCGCGCGCGCGATATGTGCGTAACAGCGGGATTGCCGATGACCTTGCAGGACGTAGGTGGAAGCGGCATCGTTCAGGCCGCCATCTTCCATTTTGCGCAGTCGACCCCGAAGGAGTTCCGACATTCAGTCTACGATCCGCTGACCGTGGTTTCCGATCCGCTGACTGACGCACCTATCTTGGTAGGCGACGGAGCAGTCGTTGAGGCGTCGGATCGACCGGGACTTGGGCAAGACATTCTGCCGGGTAGCCTGGGAGCTCCTGTAGCAGTCTACGGTCGGAGGAATTGAGTAATAGATCGCCTCATGCTCAAGGGACGACACGTTTCTGCCACGCTGAAGGCGCCCAAAGGAGCCTTCAGGATGGTGAGCGCTCCCGGACACAACTCTAACCTCGGTAGACGCAGAATCGGCTTTTGCGCTCAGGGTGAATGATGACCGCGTCGGCCGGAATAGAAAAGCGGATAAGCACCTCGGACATGACTGCGTCGATTGCAACTCACTACGACTGCAGCGGCCTGATAACGAGAGGCGCCGTTGCGGCCGACCTTCTCGATCATGATGTAGATGAAAATCTGATCAAGTTTGCTCTGATGCTTAGTATATTTAGTCTGATAATGTTGATTACAGCTGTATCGCTGTGAAGGAACATTATTGGGAATAGATGCCTCGCGGCGCACGCGGTGCTCTTTTGCGCCCGACTACGTCAAATGATCTAGGCGCTTCCGCCAAAGTGAACACGTGGCAAATCTCATCTAGACTGCAACAGTCCTCGAGCCTGTCGATGTGGGTTCCTCGGGAAGGGGGAGCTTGGAGTGCGCATGTTGCTCATGATTCGTGCAAAGAATTGGCATCTTAAAACGCGATGGCACCTTTCGCGACTTTATGTTGGTGCGATCGAGGCCGAGCAGCGCATAGTCATAACGCGTCGAGTCTCGGCGCAAATTCTATTCATATCACTCATCGGCGGGGCGGAAATGCCCGTGAAATTTTGCTCGTCGACATAGCGGATCTGGTATGCACGGTTATTCGGTTTTTTCCATTCTTCGCAATGGGCTTTCCGGCCAGAGAAATTGGCCGCGCGCTTGGCGTGCGCCCACTCCCAAGCCCAACTATGATGTGGTTATTGTGGGCGGTGGCGGGCACGGACTAGCCACCGCTTTCTATCTCGCCGAGAACCACGGCATCCGCAACATAGCGGTCTTGGAAAAGGGTTACATCGGAGGCGGGAATGTCGGGCGCAATACGACAATTGTCCGATCCAACTACCTGCTTGACGGCAACACCCAGTTCTACGAATTCTCCGTCAAACTGTGGGAGAATTTGTCGCGCACGATCAACTACAACGTGATGTTTTCGCAGCGTGGGCAAGTGGTCTGTGCTCACTCCCCTGATCAACTCGACTTCTTCAGCCATCGCGCCAACGTGATGCGTTTGAACGGGATCGATGCAGAGGTGCTTGATCGTGACGAGGTGCGCCGGATGGTGCCCTATCTCGACTTCTCCGACGACGCGCGGTTCCCTATTTACGGTGCTCACTTTCAGAGCCGCGCCGGCACGGCCCGTCACGATGCCGTGGCCTGGGGCTATGCACGCGCTGCCGACGCCCACGGCGTCGATATCATCCAGAACTGTGAGGTTACAGGCTTCGTCCGCCAGGGTGAGCGTATCGTCGGCGTTGAAACCAGCTTGGGTCAGATCAACGCAGGAAAAGTTGCACTCGCCGTGGCGGGACATACCTCAATTTTGGGACGAAAGGCTGGCCTCGAGCTACCGATTGAGAGCCATGTCCTTCAAGCCTTCGTGACGGAGCCGATCAAGCCGCTGGTTCACCAGAGCATCGCGTATGGCGCCGACCATTTTTACGTCAGCCAGTCAGACAAAGGCGGCCTGGTGTTTGGTGGGGCCCTGGACGGCTATAACTCATATGCTCAGCGTGGCAATCTCGGGATCGTCCGCGACGTCGCGGAAGCGGCGGTGGCCTTCATGCCCTGTATCTCGCGCCTGCGACTTCTGCGCCATTGGGGCGGGGTTATGGACATGACGCCGGACGCCAGTCCCATTATCTGTCCGACGCCGATCGATGGACTCTATCTTAACGGAGGCTGGTGTTATGGGGGGTTCAAGGCCACGCCGGCTTCCGGCTGGTGTTTCGCCCACATGCTTGCCACGGGCAAGCCGCACCCCCTCATCACCGCGTATGGGCTCGACCGCTTTCGGACCGGGCGAACAATTGACGAAGCCGGCATCGGCCCGTTCGCTTGGCTGCAATAACAGGACAAAGACAAAATGCTGCGCATCGAATGTCCATGTTGTGGCCCGCGTGATCATGACGAATTCCGTTACGGCGGCGACGCCTCCGTCAACCGGCCTGCGCATGACGATCTTGATTTCGAGGCCTGGTATCGGTTCGTCTTTGTACGGGACAATCCCGCCGGACCGCATCGCGAGTATTGGCAACACACGCTGGGTTGCAGAAACTGGTTGGTCGTCGAGCGCGACACCCGCAACCACGTTATCCTTTCCGTTGAATTGGCCAGGGAGGTACGGGGATGAGGCGGCTTGAGAAAGGCGGGCGCATCGACCGCTCGCAGCCTGTTGCATTCACTTTCGACGGAAAGCGCCTGGGTGGTCTGCGCGGCGATACGCTCGCCTCGGCGCTGCTTGCCAACGACGTGCGCCTGGTTGGACGTAGCTTCAAGTACCACCGGCCGCGTGGAATCTATTCAGCCGGCCCCGAGGAGCCGAATGCGCTCGTGACCTTGGGGACGGGTGGACGACGTGAGCCCAACTTGCCCGCGACGACAGTGGAAGTTTCACACGGTCTGATCGCAGAAAGCCAAAACCGCTGGCCGTCGCTCAAGGTCGACTTTCAAAGCATTAACAGCCTCTTCTCGCCGTTCCTTTCGGCCGGCTTTTATTACAAGACCTTCATGGGGCCCACCCGACGGGCATGGATGTTCTACGAACACTTTATCCGCAAGGCCGCCGGGCTTGGCCGCGCTGGTGAAGAGGCGGATCCTGATCGCTATGAGGTTCGCCATATCTTCGCCGATGTGGCAATTGTTGGGGCCGGGCCCGCCGGGCTTTCGGCTGCGCTCGCCGCGGCAGAAGCCGGCGCAAGAGTGGTCCTTGTCGAACAAGATTTCGCGGCAGGCGGAAGCCTTCTTTCGGAGCCTGTTGACGGTGAGGCAGACGCCTGGCTGTCGACAACGCTTGCCAAACTCTACGACATGGCAAACGTTACCGTCATCACGCGCGCCACAGCTTTCGGCGCCTATGACGGCAACGTACTTGGACTTATCGAGCGACACGGTTCAGCGAACGCCGATCCTGCCCAAAATGAGGCGCGCCAGACTTTGGCGCTACTGCGCGCGAAATCAATCATCTACGCGACGGGGGCTATCGAGCGACCACTGACATTCGAGAATAACGACAAACCTGGCATCATGTTGGCATCCGCTGCACGCACCTACCTCAATCGCTTTGCGGTGCTAAACGGTAAGCGGGTCCTGGTCGCAACGGACAATGACAGCGCCTATCGAACAGCCTTCGATCTCGCGGCGGCCGGCGCGCAAGTGATCATAGCCGACAGCCGCAACAGACCTACAAATGAACTCTTGCAGAAGGCGCATCGCTCGGACATCGACGTCCGCGCGAATGCAAACGTTGCCAAGGCCGTGGGAGGGCAACGGGTTCAAGCAGTCCACCTTTCGGAGCCGAACGGATCGAGCAAGGTCGAATGCGACCTGGTCGCGCTGTCGGGAGGATGGTCACCAACCACTCATCTCACCTCCCACCTTGGGGTCAAGCCGGTCTATCGCGACGAAATTCGGGCTTTCGTTCCGGGAAAGCTCGGCGCGGGACTGTTCGTGGCTGGCGCTGTGACAGGAGACTACTCGCTGGCAGGTGCGATCAAGCAAGGGCATTTTGCTGGCTCCGAGGCATCACAGATGTGCGGCGCAACGAAGGAAATTCGTCCACCTCTCCTTTGCAGTCTTGATGGCACCGCCGCAGTCAATGACTTGATCCGCGGCTCGGCGCCTGTCCTCCCGTTCCCGGCGGAAGCTGGAGAAAGACGCCCTGTGCCGCAGTCGGAACCAGCACGAGGCAAGGCATTCGTCGATCTGCAAATGGATGTGACCGTGGACGACATCGGGCTCGCCTATCGCGAGGGGTATCAGCCGATCGAGCATCTGAAGCGCTACACCACGCTGGGAATGGGGACGGACCAGGGCAAAACTAGCAATTTCATAGGCCTTCGGGCCATGGCTGGCCTGCGCAACAAGTCAATTCCGGAGGTGGGCACCACCACTTTCCGGCCTCCATACACCCCGGTTGCTGTCGGGGCTTTGACGGGCCGCCGGATCGGCCATCACTATAAGCCCACTCGGCGAACGCCTATGCACGACTGGCATGTGGCAAATGGCGCGCGGATGCTCGAAACCGGCTTATGGATGCGACCCTGGTTCTATGATGCCTCCGGCGACGACGTGAACGAAGCTTATGTTACGGAAATGCGGGTGGTGCGTGAAGCGGCTGGCATGATGGACATATCCACGCTTGGCAAGATCGATATTCAAGGGCCGGGCGCGGCCACACTTCTCGATCGGGTTTATGTCAATGGCTTTGCTGGGCTCGCGATCGGCCGCGCGCGCTATGGCGTGATGTTACGCGACGACGGCATCGTCTTCGACGACGGCACTACCACGCGAGTAGGTGAGCACCATTTCTTCATGACGACATCGACCGCCAAGGCAGCGGACGTCATGTCACGGCTTGAGTTCCTGCTCGATACTGCCTGGCCTGATCTGCGTGTCTCAGTGACCTCGACGACAGACGAATGGGCAGCCATGTCCGTTGCCGGCCCGAAAAGTCGCGATATTCTCGCCGCCGCGTTTCCCGACGTCAATGTGTCCAACGAGACGTTGCCGCATATGGGCTTGGTCGAGGCGAAATACGGTGACAAGCCACTGCGAATTATCCGCCTTAGCTATTCTGGTGAACGCGCTTACGAAATCTATGTCGGGGCGAGTGTGGGTGACGAGGTATGGCGTCGGCTCCTGGAATTTGGCGCTCCGTTCGGGCTGAAGCCCTACGGCATCGAAGCTCTGGGGGCGCTGCGTGTGGAAAAGGGGCACGTCGCTGGTCCCGAGATTGACGGCAGAACGACGCTTGACGACCTGGGTCTTCGGCGTATGGCCGGCAAGCGTACCGGCTTCGTCGGCGACGTGCTTGGCCGCCGCGAAGGTTTCAGCGATACAAATCGGCCACGTCTTGTAGGGCTTAGATGCAGCGAACCGGGCAAGCGATTGCGTGGCGGATCGATCCTGTTTCGATCTGGGGAGCCGACGCAGGGCCATGGCCTTGGCCGCATCACGTCAGTGACGTACAGCCCCACCCTCAATGCATGGGTAGGGCTGGCGTTGCTCGCGCAAGATGCGGCGAAAGACGGGAGCGAGATCGTCGCAACGTATCCACTCAAGAATGAGACGGTACGGGCCCAGGTGGTTACACCCATGTTCCTGGACCCGAAGGGAGAACGACTTCATGGCTGAGGAGACATTTCAAGCTAGCTTTGGGGTTGTCGCATCCGATTGCGCCATCATTCAGTTTGAAGGCTGGCAGGACGTCATGCAGCCCTTCGAGGCGGCGCTGGCCGACAACCTCGGGGGCGCGCTACCTCATCGAGTTGGGGAAGCCACGGTACATCAAAAGGGGCGAGTTGTTCGAGTTAGCTCACGTCGCTTTTGGCTGCTGAGTGATGTTGCTGCTTCCAAGTTGGATGTTGAGCCCGGATTGGGCTGTGTAATTCCACTGACGGAGGGAAGGGTTAGGCTGCGGCTATCGGGACGGAATATCAAGCATGTGCTGGAGCGCTGCGTCGCGGTGGACTGGGACGGTATCCGAGACGGCCAGGCAGCACATGCTGGCTTTCACGGTGTGCCGGTACTCCTGCTGCGCAATGCGCCGGACCAATGCGATATTCTGGTCCCCCGCAGTTTCGCCAGAAGCCTGGCCGAATGGATTTCCGATGTTGAGATTGGCTGCCAGGATCGAAGAATCTGACGGCTGGGCGCTGATTCAGGGAGTCACCTTGCCTACAAAGGGGGCTGAAAGTGTGTGCCCACAATCGTGATGGCTTAGAACCGCTGGTGGGCAAAATTATG
This sequence comes from Mesorhizobium sp. CNPSo 4661, assembly GCF_057784215.1. Lineage (NCBI taxonomy): Bacteria > Pseudomonadati > Pseudomonadota > Alphaproteobacteria > Hyphomicrobiales > Phyllobacteriaceae > Mesorhizobium > Mesorhizobium sp. CNPSo 4661. The sequence goes on from NZ_JBWGIO010000042.1 coordinate 25,357, forward strand.
AGATGGCATTCAGTCTCTTATAGTGAGGAAGACCTCACAAGAGAGAAGCTTCGTCAGGCTCTGCGGCGAAAAATCGAACTCGAGCTCGAGGTCGCCGAGTTAACGCTGAGATTGCGCACCACTCAGTCTAGAGCCGGCACGGAAAGCGAATCTCACGCTCGGCGTCTCTGGAGTTGGTTGCCGACCTTCTATCCGCCTCGCCATTGAGGCATCACCAAACCCGTCCGATGCGTCCGAGGTCGCCAGGCGGGAACGTCTCTCCGCGTTAGGGGCGCTTCCGTGGTCTCCAGAAACACAAAGGCGACCCGTTTCGTGATGATATCGAGCGCGACCGCATTTCACACCGGCTTGCTGGAGCAATCAACGCGAAATCGCGATGCCCGCTTGGCGAAAGGACTGCTTCACGCCCCATATCGAGGCAGCAAACGGCCACAAAAACAGATAGCTTGCCAACCAACCAGTTGGCCCACCGTTCAACGTCAAGCCATCGGCATCATCTCGGTTCTAGATGAAGAGAATATACAAACAGAATTTGACGGAAGGGGGTCCGCGACTGATGCTTAAAAGAAGGAATATCTCATGTCTCCTTCACGTCCAAGTCGGCACCGATGTGGTCAACGTGAAACGACGGAGGGCTACCTTGGCCTGATAGTTGAGAAAGGTCGCACCAATTGCTTCTGACCGGCGAATTTTGGAATGCGCCGGTCATCATTGTGGCGACCCTGATCGGAATGAGGTCGCCGTAAAACGTCAAAACAACAATGTCACAATAGAGGGTGAATAGAATGAGCATTTTCAAACTCAGCTCGTGCTTGGCAGGGCTCACGATCCTGATGGCGATGTGGGGCGCAAACGCCGGTCCGCTAACCGATCGGGTTAACGCGGGAGAACCGATCAGATTAGGTTTCGCAAACGTGCTGCCTTTCGGATACCCCGACGACCAGGGTAAGCCGAAGGGATTCGCAAACGAGATTGCCCTTGGTGTCCTGAAGAAGATGGGATACACAAATATCGAGGCAAATGTCACCGACTGGGGCGGTCTGATCCCTGGCCTCCAGGCAAAGCGCTACGATATCATTACCGGCGGCATGTACATTTTGGGCGCTCGCTGCAAGAACGTGGCCTTCTCTGAGCCGATTGCAAAGCTTGGCGACGGTTTCATCGTGAAGCCAGGCAATCCAAAGAAGATCAGCAACTATAAGGACATCGCAGCAAGTGGAGCGATTTTCGTGACATATGCCGGGTCGAGCACCATTGCCGCCGCGAAGAAGGAAGGGATTGCGGACGACAAGATCATGGTGGTGCCTGGACCGTCGGAAGTGCTCGCCGCGATCAAGGCGGGACGTGGCGATGCTGGCAGCATGACTTCCTTGGAAGCCAAGCTCATGGAGGACCAGACTAAGGGCGAAGTCCAGGCGACCGACCCGGCCGGGCTTCCCGAGTGGACCTACAACTGGGTGGGGCTCGGTTTCCGCTCGGAGGATGCCGATTTCCTGGCAAAATTCAATGAGGCCCTGAAGCACTACATCGGCTCGGATGAGATGATGAGCGCCGTCAAACAATACGGCATCGTGGCGTCGAGCCTCCCAGGCGACACTAAGACCGAGTGGGTTTGCGCAAATCGCTAGCCGGACATTGCGGTGGGTCCCTCCGGGCCCACCGCTGCTGGTCAGATCAGGCAGATTTGTCAGGCTTGATGCCAACCTCGAGCGCAGGCAACTGGGTTTGCTAGCTTCTTGTGCCCGAACGTTGAACTTTGAATCGACCGAACAAGATCTTTCAGTTCGTTCAGCCGCGCCGAACGCGGACCTCCCGATCTTATAGCTGATGCGCTCGAAGCGCTTCTGCTGGCAAACGCAGCAAGGGAATAGGTTCGACCTGGTTGCCAGTCCACCGCTGCTTCGTACGACCTTTGCGCTGGATCAAGGTGACCATGAGAGAGCTCGATGACGTTGCGATCGTTGGTGAGCCGGGTTGGCACATGAGTCGCGAGATTGTAGACTCGGGGAGGAGCGGCCACAGCACGCTGCAGCCTTCTCCAACAGCTTGTTGATCCTTTGGCGCGCCAGATGTCTTATTTCGAGTTCCTTTCCACCCACGGAGCCCTGCTTTTAAGCGGCACGCTGGTAACGATCGTGCTGGCTGCTGTATCGATCGCTCTGGCAGTCGTGCTGGCTCTAACCGCGGGTTTGATGAGGCTGGCACCGCTACCACCCCTTCGCTGGATTGCCACGATCTATATCGAGTTCTTCCGTGGAACGTCGCTGCTCGTCCAGCTCTACTGGATCTTCTTCGTGCTGCCGCTGTTCGGGTTTTCGCTCGACAAGTTCACGGCCGGTTTCCTCGGCGTCGGCTTGAACCTCGGCGCCTACGGGGCGGAACTGGTTCGCGGAGCGATCCTTTCGGTGCCAAGGGGGCAGTGGGAAGCGGCCCTTGCCATCAACATGTCGCCGATGACGCGCATGCGACGCGTCATCCTGCCCCAGGCTTTGGTGATCATGCTGCCGCCCTGGGGCAATCTGCTGATCGAGCTGCTTAAGGCGACAGCCTTGGTTTCATTGATTTCAGTGGCCGATCTCACTTTCCAAGCCAAGCAGATCAACGCCTCCACGTTCTTGTCGGCCAAGGCCTTCGGAACGGCGCTATTCATCTACTACATCCTGGCCCGTTTCATCATCACGCCCTTCATGCGCTGGCTTGAGCGCTTTATGGAACGCAAGCTGGGAAGGGCATAGCGATGCTTGGCTGGGACTGGGATTTTACCTGGGAGATTCTCCCCCGCCTGCTGGCAGCGACCGCTAACACGCTCCTGGCAGCCGCCATCGGTTATCTGATTGCAATTTTCTTGGGGCTCGCCTTTGCCCTGGTCCAACGCGTGCCATTTCGGCCGTTGACGATGGCCATTCGCGAAGCGGTCGAGTTCATCCGCTCCACGCCGCTGGTGCTTCAGATATTCTTCGTCTTCTATGTCGGGCCGGAATTCGGCGTGACATTGTCGCCCTGGGTGGCGGGCATGATAGCCATCGGGCTCCACTACGCGGCCTATCTATCCGAAGTTTACCGCGGTGGGCTGGAGAGCGTTCCGAAGGGGCAGTGGGAGGCGGCGACATCGCTTAATCTGTCGACCGCGCGCACCTATTTCCGTGTTGTCATCCCACAGGCCTTGCCGCCCTCCGTGGCTGGCATGGGCAACTACCTGGTCGGCATCTTCAAGGACACGCCCGTGCTATCGGTCATCGG
>NZ_JBWGIO010000043.1:0-24475 GCF_057784215.1 Mesorhizobium sp. CNPSo 4661
ACCGCCCGATCTATTCGCTTGGCGAGATTGACTTTGCTGTTTGGATGATACGCCGCTTGATAGCGATCTTCATTTCTTGACAGAATGAAGCCCCCGCGCGGCCCCCGTATTGACTTATGAGACGTGCTGCTGACGACGTCGCAATATGCCACGGGATTGGGATGCGCTCCTGCGGCGATCAGGCCACTGATGTGCGCGATGTCGGCGACGAGATAGGACTCCGCCTCCGACGCGATTTCGGCCATCGTGGCGTAGTCAAAGACACGAGGGTAAGCAGTTCCGCCGACCCAAATGAGTTTCGGCCGTTCCTGCTTGGCCGTCTCGCGCAAGCGATCATAGTCGATTTGCTGGGTCTCTTCGTGAAGCCGATAGGGAACGCGTTTATAATCAATACCCGAGAAGTTGACCGCCCATCCATGAGTCAGATGACCGCCACTGGGGAGAGGCAAGCCCATCACTTTGTCTCCCGGACTCAAAAGTGCACGAGAGACAGCTTGGTTCGCCGGCGAGCCGGAATAAGGTTGGACGTTGGCGTGTTCGCTGCCAAATAGCGCCCTCAGGCGTTCAATTGCGAGCTTCTCAAGCTCATCGACAATCTCGTTTCCCTCATAATAGCGGGCACCCGGGTACCCCTCGGCGTACTTGTTTGTGAAAATCGAGCCGGTCGCTTCCAGCACGGCCGAAGAGGCAAAATTCTCGGAAGCAATCAGTTTGAGCGTCGTCCGCTCCTGCCGCTCCTGTCTCAGAAGCAGTTCGTGAACCCGGCCATCAACCGCGGCCAACGGAGACCGCACACGTGCGTCGGGTTGGGCGGTGCTGTCGGCGGAAATGTCCATCGTGGGTTCGCGCTCCAACTGGATTGAACTATTTCACGATCAGGCAGGCAGTCCCTTTAGACCGCTCGCCTTGCATCGCTTCGAGTCGCTGTAGGTCTCGTTCATGATAGCCATCGGCGTGCGGCAGGAGATCGACCAGAAACTGAACCAGCCCACCGTCCTTGCCTCCTGCTTTGAGGTGGTACGAGCGCCACGGGCGTTGTTCGTCGCTGCAAAGAAACTTGGCTCTGGCGAGTAGCCGAACATGTTGCACAACCCGCTCGCGACGCAGACCTAGAATCTCAGCCAGTTCACAGACAGTTAAGTCCGCATGCGCGCAAAGCTCCAGTATTCGAAGGCGATCAAGATGCGCTGCCGTGCGAAGGCGACTGACAAGTGTCATCATCGGTAAGCATCAAGTCACATAGAAAAATGGGGCACTCGTCCTTCGGACATTGTCATTGGCATTCTCCGCATCTTGCATGTCTGCTGACATTACACGTCTCGGCTAGCGTACCATTTACAGCAGTTTGGAGTTGCTAAGAGTCTATGAATTTCTTTGAAAGATCTGTTGCAACGCCTCGACGGGATTTGGCGACGTGCTAATCATGCGGTGACTAGGGCAACAGGTGGCCAAATCGACAAGTGCTGAATATGGCAAATGATCCGGTGGCGCGCGTCACCGCATCATCGCGATCGCCGTCCGAGCTTTCAGTAGCGCTTGGTCGACCTTGGCCTCCATCTGATCGCGGCGGCCGCCGCCCATTCTCCCAACCGGTGTCGGCTTCCTAGCGCCGAACTACGTCGTAGCTGGCCACGCTTCTCTGGCGGTGCGATGCTCGTGACGCGTGTCCAAAACCTGACAGTAACATGTCAGGTTCATTACGCCTGCCATCTTGGACATTGTGGATTTTCGAAGCGCATCATGTGCTTTCTCCGCTGCGCGCGTTGGCACGGCGTTTGCTCACTGAGATACGGGAACATTGCGTGAGGGCTGCCTCGTCTCGCGCATAGCGTCGCGCAGCCTTTGGCAATAGCCTTGGAGAGCAACATGGTCTTGCAGATAGAGCCCCGGTTCCTTCGATTAAAGTGGAGACCTGGCCGACTGGGCAGCAGCCCTTCACGAATTTCCAGCCCTGGCAATCGAAGCATCTTGCGTAACTTGGTGCGGACCATGTGGCGGCCGTGCACCATCTGGTGCGGATGCAGCAGAACTACAGGCTGCAAACTTGAGGTCGTAGTCGCACCAATGAACACGCTCTGACGGGATTAAGGGGCGGACCAAATTCGACGCGCGGCAGATAGAGATGGTCCGAATCTGATCTATCGGATCGCGCTCGACCGCGCAGGCGAAACGAACAAGCTTTGGATGGCCCGGGCTGTGGGAATTCCGACCTTGTTCGTGGTCGACCGAGACCGCCGGCGCAACTTGGACTCCCAGAACGGGGCATACCCCAAAAATTGTAGGTTTCGAGTGCCGCGCAACTAGCGGCGCAGAGCTGGATTCGCATGTTTAACGAAAATCCACGTGAGAAGTACAATCTGGTCGGCCGTCGGTTCACCGATGTGATCGCGGCTATCGATGAAATCGGAGCATCGTTTCCGAACAGAATCGCGATTACGCATGGCGCGGCGGAACTCACCTATGGTGAGCTGCGCGTCATGTCGGCCAGCATCGCGAGCACTCTGCGGGAGCGCTGCGCGGTGGGAGCGATCGTGGGCTATTGGGGTGAACGAGATCCCAATTGGGCGGCTATAGTAATCGCAATCCTGAAGGGCGGCTCGACATACTTGCCGCTCGATCCATCTTTACCTGCCTCCCGCACTTCATTCATGGTCGAGCAGAGTGGATGCACTCTGATTATCGGGAAAGAGCGACCGGAAGCCCTGGTTCAACAAAACAGCCATGGCAATCGAGAATTCATGACGGTGCAGACCGCGCTAATAGGGGACGGTGCCGCTTCCGTGATGCCCTCTTCGACTGAACGCGGCCTGGCTTACATCTTGTTTACATCCGGTTCGACGGGTTGGCCAAAAGGTGCGATGGTCGAGCGCGCTGGACTAAACAACCATTTGACGGCCAAGATCGATGCGCTCGAGCTGACCGAAACGGACTGCATCGCTCAAACTGCTTCGCATTGCTTCGACATCTCGCTGTGGCAGCTCTTGGCAGGGCTATGCGTTGGAAGCCGCGTCGCGATTATCGACGATGCCACGCTTAGATCTCCGATCGCTCTTCTCAAGGCGCTCAGGGAACAGGGCGTCACGATTGTTCAATTCGTCCCATCGGTGCTTGCCATATTTGTTGAGTATCTGCAGACACTCCCGGTCGACGAGCGAGCCTTCAGTGCCTTGCGCATGATCTCAACGGTCGGCGAGCCGCTGACGCCTGCCTTGGCGCGCGCGTGGTTGGCACTGTATCCCCAAGTCCCAATTCTCAATCACTATGGCCCGACAGAATGTGCTGATGGGGTCACCCACCATGTGGTTTCTATCCCGCCTGGTGCAGCTGACACCTATGTACCGATCGGTCGGCCGATCTCCAATCTTGAAGTCTATGTCGCCGATGGATGGCGGCTGTGCAGGACGGGCGAAGTCGGCGAGATCTGTGTCAGCGGAGTGGGTGTCGCTGCTGGCTACATCAATGATTGCGCGCGTACCAAAGATGCCTTTTTTCCAAACCCGTTCTCCAGCCACCCATCCCATCGGCGCCTCTATAAAACTGGTGATCTCGGACGCTTCAGAGCTGACGGGCTGCTGGAATGTCTTGGCAGACGAGACCGTCAGGTCAAGATCCGGGGGCACCGGGTCGAGCTTGGAGAGATCGAGTCTCGGCTCTGCGCCCATCCTTCGGTCAGTGGCGCCGTCGCCGTAGCACCCGTCAATAAAGGCGTGAAGCTTGCAGCAAGAGACATAACGAAGGCCGACGGAGGCAACAGGCCAAGACGGATAGTGGCCTACGTGTCGGCCTCTCCCGAAGTCAGGGAAAGCGAACTCCGAAGCTTCGTTGCCGAAATGCTTCCTGCCTACATGGTCCCGGACCGCATCATTCATGTCGATCGCATTCCAATTACCAGAAACGGGAAAGTCGACTTTGCAGCTTTGCCGAACCCCACAACTATTCGCCCTCAGCTGCCGAATTCCTTCGAGGAACCAAAGACGGAGATGGAAAGCAGGCTGCGAGATATCTGGTCCAGCGTTCTTCGCATCAAAGGTATCGGCGTGAATGACCGGTTTATGGACCTTGGCGGGGACTCGCTGCGGGCGATGCTTGTACTAGCCCGGCTGCAGAGGCAGTTCGGGGCGAAGATGGATTTCAGGCTGGTGCTAAATGGGACCGTCAGGTCGCTGGCAGCATCGCTATCCAGCCGATCGGAAACCACGCACAACATGCCTCCCGCGGGCCAGGAGCACGGACGGTCAACGCTGACACGGGTGCAGGAACACCTGTGGTTCCTCTGGCAGCTCGATCCGGAGGCGAAGAACTACATCATTCAAGGTGGCCTGCGCATACGAGGAGCAATCGATCCTACTGCCTTCAATGAAGCTTGGATCGATGTCGTCGGGGCCCACGATGCGCTCTCGGCTCGTTTCAGCGACGACGACGGGCCTGTCCAGATTTTTGACAATCCGCACCCCAACTTAGAATTGGTTCACGCTGATCACTTTACGCCAAAAGAGGCTGAGGCGCTTGTGGCGGAGATGCGGCAGACCGAGCTCAATGACGCCTTTGATCTCAGCCAGGGCCGTTTGTTTCGTGCGCGCATGATCCGCTTTGCCCCAGACGATCATCTAATACTGATAACCGCGCACGAAATCATTATAGATGCCTGGTCAATCTCGATCCTGCTCAGAGACCTGCGAACGAGATACTCCAATGCTTCCCCGTTTCCTCCACAGCATCGTGTGTCGCTCTCGGCCTATGCGCTCTGGGAGGCTGTACACGTCACACCGGAATCGCTGGTTGAGCAGCAGCGCTATTGGCGTGGGCAGATTGGCGACAATCCGCCCGCGCTTTTGCTAGCGAGCGATCGACCCCGGCCGAAAGGAAATTCCTACCGCGGGGCCTCGCATGCGGTTCCGCTTGGCGAAGAACTGTCGGATCAAGTAAGGCGTTTTGCTCATCGGCACAGGTGCACCACATCCACGATGCTGTTGGCATGCTTTAAGCTCCTGTTGCGGATGTATAGCGGCCAGGACGACGTCATTGTCGGTATACCGCACGTCGTGCGCGACCAGACAGGCACCGAGGAGATCGTTGGTTTCTTCCTCAATATGCTGCCAATCCGGACCACGATCGATGTCAACAAGTCCTTTGTGGCTCACGTGACGCGTGTGCAAGCCCTTGTCAGCGATGCCATCGCGAATTCGGCGTATCCTTTCAGTTGGATGGTGAGGGACGCCCGATTGTACCGCGAAGCTGGGCGATCTCCGATCTTCCAGGTCATGTTCAATATGTATTCCGAACCGCAGGAGCCGCCGGCCGAACACGATTTGGATCTGACATTTCGCGAGTATGACACAGGCTATGTGAAGTTCGACCTTACCCTATATGCGCAAGACCAGGGCGATGAGATCGCGCTGCAACTGGCATATGCAGAAGACATTTTTTCAGGTGACCTGATCGCTCGCATGGCTGCCAACCTTCGCCAGCTTATTGCTGCCTGTGTCGATAGCCCTGCTGAGCCGATAGTCGCCCTGAACTGCCTGTGCCCCTCGGAGGTCGCCGTGCTGGACGCGCTCAAGGGCCCCGAGCAGGCATATGAAAACGAGCCTTCGCTCGTGGAGGCCTTCGATCACGTCAGCGCTAAGAACGACCGGGTGGCGTATTTCGGCGAGTTCGGAGAAGTCACGTTTGGCCAACTGCGCGAGCGCATGGCGGCGATCCAGTCCGCTCTGCGTACCTGCGAGGTAGGGCAGGGCGACATGGTCGCCATGCTGATCGATCGCTCACCAGATGTGGCCGCTACAACTTTGGCCATCCGAGCCATGCAGGCGACTGTCGTGCCTATATCGCCAGATTACCCGAAGGAACGGATCAGCCACATCATCAGAGATAGCCGTGCCAAGCTCCTGATCCACGCCAGCGCGGATGAAGAGATCGATTTCGGCGTCCCGTCCGTTAGCGTGTCCTCCCTGCAGGCCAGATCCTGCCCCACTCGGGCGTCGCACTGCGAGGTGGAGCGGCGTCATAACCACGCAGCGAGCCTGATCTACACGTCATCCTCCACGGGTAAAGCGAAAGGCGTTCTCATACCTGAGACCGCAATCCTCAATCGACTGAACTGGATGTGGCGATGCTTTCCGTTTGATGACGCCGAGGTGGCCGTCGTTCAGAAGTCGGGGGCACTTGTTGCAGCAGCATGGGAGTATTTTGGAGGCCTCCTGAGGGGCATCCCGACGCTGATCCTGACCGATGAATATTTGCTCGACCCCGACCTCTTGTTGAGTACCTTGACGAAGCATCGCGTGACTCGATTGTTCGCCTCCCCGCCCATTCTGTCCGGTCTGATCGCCTCCCAAAAGCGACATGCGCAAGCGACCAGCCTGCGCCTGGTCACAAGCAGTGCTGAACCAATGCCGCCATCGCTTCCTTCTCGTTGGCGCGAATGCTTTCCGGATGTGCCGTTATGGAATTTTTATGGCGCAACGGAATGCGCGTCCAATGCGGCAGTCTATGCAACATCGGAGACCGACGATGGCTCTAAAGTCGTGCCGATCGGGCGCCCGATCGACAATGTGAAAATCTACGTGCTCAATGCACAGCTTGAGCGGGTTCCCGTTGGGGTAGCAGGCGAACTGTGCGTCGCGGGACGCTGCCTAAGCACCGGGTACTGGCGGGACCGCAAGCGAACGAAGCAAAGTTTCGTGGCCAATCCATACGACAACGGCCAATACGGCCTTCTTTATCGCAGTGGCGATGTCGCTCGCGTCACAGCCGAAGGTCTTCTGGAGATCTGCGGTCGATCGGACAACCAAATCAAGCTCCGCGGTTTCCGAATCGAGTTGGAGGAAATCGAAACCGCCCTTGAAGCGCATCCTGGAATTGCCAGGGCCACCGCAATCGTTCGAGGGGCGGACGATAATCGCCGACTGGTGGCCATTGTGGTCCTAACCGACGACAGCCTTACCTCGCGAGATATGGTGAATCACCTACGGCAGGAATTGCCACCTTACATGATACCATCCGAGTTCCGCATTGTGGACCACATGCCACTCACGGCGAGCGGGAAAATAGATCGTTGCCGTCTCTCATCTGTCCGGTCGCGCGAGCTTCGGGGTGTGCAATCCCCTGAGCCGCGCACGCAACGGGAGCGACTTCTCGCCGGGATCTGGCAGGAATTGTTGAGCGTCAAATCCATCGGGATCGATGACAGTTTCTTTGATATTGGCGGAAACTCTCTTCTGAGCGTGCGTTGCGTTACATTAGCGCGTAAAGCCCGGCTGAGCTTGACCGTCGCCCAACTCTACAGAACACCGACCATTCGGGAATTGGCCAAGGAGATCGCATCGGCCACGACGAACTCTGCCTATGAGGTCCCCGCTGGACCGATGCGAGTGACTCCTGCCGTCTCCTCTTTGAACAGTCTTGTCGGGCTAGGCGAGCACTACAACATAGGCGACCTCTTCTTCCTGTCCGCAGGCGTTTTGAATCTATCAATCCTTGAAGACGCCCTTGCTCATGTCATTGGTCGGCACGAAGGACTGAGACTTCGAATAGTCCAAACCGAGAGCGGCCTATCCCAGGCAATCGGATCGGTACCCAATCCCCTCGTGGAGGAAATAGATCTGGTCGGCATAACCACGGCAGAACAGCTGACGATCATCGAAGGCGCCTGCGCAGAGCGTCAAACCAGCTTTCGGTTTGATGGCGAGACCCCTCTTGTCAGGCTTTCAGCCTTCCGGACATCAGAGCGCGGCGATTACTATCTGCTTGTTTTGATGCATCACTTCGTGGTGGACGGGACTGGGTACCGACTGTTCCTAAATGCACTGGAAACGGCCTACAATACGCTAGCCGCAGGCGGGACCATTGTGGATCAAGAGACGACGTCTCTCTCTCACTGGCTAGAGCGATTGGGCCATTACGCAGATAGCGAAGCGCCAACCGAACTCGAACATTGGGAGGGGATTCGATATGATCTGCTCGATCTGCATGTGAGCGATAGCGGATCGGGCACTGCGGAATTTTTGGATGAAACTGCCAGAAGGCTCCATTATGCACGGTTGGAGGGATTGTTAAATGAAGAATATTGCAGGCCATTTTGGCAAGATCAGGCCAAATATTGCGTAACGCTCGGCGAGGAGGAGACGGCCAGACTTCTCAATGTCTCGGCGAGATCTGCACAATGCGAGGATTTTGATATAGTCCTTTCGGCCCTGTCAGGGGCATTTGGCCGCGCATTCGGGAATTACTCGCTCTGGATCGACAGCCTCACATCGACCAGAGGTGAATTGTTCGACGACATCGATCCATCTCAGATCATCGGATTTGTCGGCGAACTGGTTCCGCTTCCCTTATATCTGACAGGGAAGGACACCCCTCGAGATCGCGCTCGTTCGATATATCGGCAGCGCAACGCGCTGCCGCGCCGGGGGATCGGTTTTCGGGCGATGAAGTTCTTGAACCGGGATCCGGCAGTGCGCAAGCGTATCGATCAATTGCCTTTGCCGAGAATCGGACTGAACTATCGAGCACAACTGCAACACCATTATCGACGGCGTCTGTTAGACAGAGATCCGCACTCGCTTTGGATCGGCCAAAATATGAAACAATCCGCCATGAACTACCTCTTCTGGTTTAATGTCGGATACGAAGCCGGCGAGCTGCAAATTGAAGTGAGATACGATCAAAGACAGGTCGGCTATGGAACGACCCGCAACCTGTGCACAATCTTGCACCAGGAACTGCTCCAGATAATCAACACATCTGCAGTGTGGTAGCCGTTCGCTCAACCGACGATAGGTCGGATGCGCGGAGATGAACAGGGCAATCGGAAGCATGGCAGCACCGGAAAAGCGCATTGATCTGTCCGATGAAAAACTTTCCCGCCTCATCGTCCGACTCGCCGTTCCTTCAATTATTGGCTTATCGATCAATGCGCTGCAGCAGTTCGTCAACGCGATGTTTGTGGGCACCCTCGGGGCCCAGGCTATCGCCGCCGTCAGCATGACTTTTCCGATAGTTCTCCTCCTCTTGGCAATCGGACAGGGTATCGGCGTTGGCACGGCGTCATTCGTGTCTAGTAATCTTGGCGCTGGCAACTCGCTTGAGGCGAACCGAGGCGCGAGCTTGGCACTCGCTCTCGCGATTCCGATCGGATTGGCGCTTACTGTCGGTCTGCTCCTGAGCCTGCGCCAGCTTCTCGCTTTGCTGGGCACCAGTCCGACAATCATGCCGGCCGCGCTCGAGTACGCATCGACGCTGCTGTTCGGCTACACTCTCATGCTGCTGAACGTGGTCAATGGGTTCATCGTAAGGGCCGAGGGCAATACACGATTCAGCATGTGGACCATGATCACGGCTTTCGCGCTGAATGCCTTGCTCGACCCTATCTTCATTTTTTTTCTCGGTCTGGGCGTTCGAGGAGCAGCGCTCGCGACGCTGTTGTCCCAGATCGCCGCTATCAGCCTCTACGTGGCATATTTCCTGAAGAAGCGTGGGCTTGTCCGTGTCGGAACTTCTTACGTTAGCTTTACGATGAGCCGCATCAAACGGATCGCGGCCGTTGGAGCGCCGGCAACCATCACCAGTATTTTGTCTGCCGTTGCATTCATGCTCTTCTACCGCGCCGCCGCACCATTTGGTGACGCTTCAGTTGCCGCTGTGGGAATAGCCGCGCGATTGTCAACGATCGGGACACTCCCAATTATAGGCTTCTGCATCGGCTCCCAGGCGGTGCTTGGTTTCGGTTGGGGAGCACAGGATTTCGCCCGGGTTGAGAAGGCCGCCAAGTTCATGCTTTCCATAACCGTCGCATTTTCAGTCAGCTTTTCCGCCCTGGTCCTGATATTTGCTCGACCAGTGGTTTCGCTTTTCAGCGATAACGTGGATGTAATCGATATCGCCGTCTACGCCTGTGTCGTTTTTCATCTTTTCTTCGGCCTCTTTGGCGTTCAGTGCGTTACGACCACCCTGCTTCAGTCATTGGGGAGAGTGCGGCTTAGCGCCATCGTTTCCCTAGCCAGGCAAGGCTATCTTTTCATACCTGCCATACTGCTGTTTCCAGCTATTTGGGGCTTTGACGGACTGCTGGCCAGCCAGGCAGTTGCCGAGTTGATGGCGGGGCTGATTGCTCTGTTTGTAATTCGCGGTCAGATCGGCGTCCTGAAGAATGCCCTCGCTGAGCTGGAGGAACGGTGGCGCTGACGTGAATAGCGATCATTTCGGTTCTGCCTCAAATGGTGGTTGAAGAACCAGATCCAGTACAAGGCCGGTCCGTGCGGACACACGAATGGTCACTCCGTCAACAAGGGCGAGGACAAAGGTCGGGAGTTGGCCGCAGCGCGCCCCCATGGGGCACCCGGTCGTGGTCGAGAAAGCGAGGACATCTGGATAGTTTGCTCCCCCCATATGTTGCTGTGCAAACCTGTCGAGCAACGAATGTCGGCACTGTCCCGGTGATGGCCGAAGAAGAGAGTGCAATCGCCACCACGGCCGAGAGCAGAAGACGTGAATTCTCGCTCGGGCGCGCCTGCGCCAGAGCGGCATTGTCCAAGCTCGGCGTTCCTCCTTGCGCAATCCCAAGGGGACCTGACCGTGAGCCGCTTTGGCCACCTGGTGTGGTTGGCAGCATAACACATTGTGCTGGATTCTATGCTGCCGCCGTCGCTCGCCATGAAGACTGCGCTGCGCTTGGAATCGATGCGGAAGTCGACGAGGAGTTGCCATCTGGCGTATTGCAGCTCGTCTCGGTTGACGAGGAACGGTATTGGCTGGCCAACGCGTCCGGCTGCCTCAATTGGGACCGGTTGCTTTTCAGTGCCAAGGAAAGCATCTTCAAGGCATGGTTCCCGCTCACACGTGAATGGCTAGGCTTCGAGGATGCCGTGGTCGCTATCATGCCCGACGAAGGCAAATTTCGTGCTCGCCTCCCTCACACATTCCGGCCGGCCAGAGATCATGCATGGGAGCTTCGCGGCCGGTTCATCATTGCCGATGGACTGATCCTCACTGCCGTCTTCGTTCCGGCGCTCAATCCGCTGTTGCGTTTTCCAGCCGTCGGACGCTAGGTGAGATACGTCCGGATTTGACGGGTGAACTCCGAAGCCGGCGGTTCTGCTGCGGGAGGTGCTCCCAGCCCGCTCACCGCAGTCTGTCTGTCCGCTACATTTCGGATAAACCAGTCATAAGTTTTGGCAATTCCCACCTCGATGGATGTTTTAGGGCGCCACCCCATCCCTAGCAGTTTTTCGCTGGATATAAGCTTTCTCGGCGTTCCGTCCGGCTTGGAGACATCAAGTTCTATATCACCTTTAAAGCCAACGACATCGCAAACGGCTCGTGCAAGCTCAAGAATAGTGATGTCGCTGCCGAAACCTACGTTAATGTGTTCTGCCTCAGAGTAATGTTTAAGCAGGAAAATCAAGGCGTCGGCACAATCTTCACAGTACAAGAACTCCCGACGGGGCGTTCCGCTTCCCCATACACACATCCGATCTAGGTTTTTGACCTTTGCATCGTGTGCCTTGCGTATCAATGCCGGCAGAACATGTCCTAAGCTAAGATCGAAGTTATCGCGAGGACCATAGAGGTTCGTCGGCATGGCCGAGATGAAGTCCACGCCATATTGCATGCGGTAGGCCTGACACAACTTAATGCCGGCGATCTTTGCGATCGCGTACCATTCGTTCGTCGGCTCGAGCGGACCAGTCAGGAGCGCGTCTTCTTTGATGGGTTGCGAAGCGTACTTCGGATAAATGCAACTCGACCCCAGAAAAACAAGCTTCTCAACGCCATTTCGAAACGAGGCGTCGATGACATTGGCCTCCATTATCAGGTTCTGGTAGATGAAATCGGCGGGCATAGTCGAGTTTGCCAGGATGCCGCCAACCCTCGCCGCAGCCATTACGACGGCGTCCGGTTTTTCTTTTGACAGAAATTGCAGAACGTCCTCTTGCCGCGTTAGATCAAGGGTTTGTCTATCCGCAACGATGACGTCGCAATCTTCTGAAGCAAGCGACTGTACTATGGCGCTGCCGACCATGCCTCGGTGTCCTGCAACCCAAACTCGTTTCCCGCTCAGCGAGTACATCAAATCCGACCCTCATAGTGTGACGTGCCGTTCATTAACTTCAGATCTTCCCTGGCCATTTCGCGGACAAGCTCCCTTACGCTCGTCTCGTGTCTCCAGCCCAGGACCTGCTGGGCTTTGGTCGGATCGCCTAAGAGAAGATCTACCTCCGTCGGTCTGAAGTAACGCGGATCTACCGCCACGATGCATTTGCCTGTGGCGACATCAATACCTCGTTCTTCGATGCCTTCTCCCAGCCATTCAATCGTCATTCCGACTTCGTCAAATGCCCATTCCACAAACGTGCGGACAGATGTTGTCACGCCCGTAGCCAGGACATAGTCGTCAGGGTTATCTTGCTGACACATCATCCACATGCCGCGCACATACTCGCGAGCATGGCCCCAATCACGTTGAGCGTCGAGATTGCCGAGGTAAAGCACTTCCTGTT
Source organism: Mesorhizobium sp. CNPSo 4661 (assembly GCF_057784215.1). Taxonomy (NCBI): domain Bacteria; kingdom Pseudomonadati; phylum Pseudomonadota; class Alphaproteobacteria; order Hyphomicrobiales; family Phyllobacteriaceae; genus Mesorhizobium; species Mesorhizobium sp. CNPSo 4661. The sequence continues at coordinate 12,501 of NZ_JBWGIO010000043.1, forward strand.
TGCCGAGACTGATTGCTGCCGCGGCTCGCGTAATCTTGCGCGTGACAAATGTTTCACCACGAAGTGGGCTTTCGTGATTGAAAAGAATACCGTTGGATGCGTGGATGCCGTAAGCCTCTCTATAATTTACGACAGTCCAGTACGCGTAGAGTTTAGCGGCAGCGTAAGGTGAACGCGGGTAGAACGGTGTTTTTTCGTTCTGGGGGACCTGTTGAACCAACCCATATAACTCTGAAGATGACGCCTGGTAAAACCGCGTCCGACTGCTTAATCCAAGAATTCGGATAGATTCCAGCATGCGCAATGTACCTATCGCATCCGCGTTGGCGGTGTATTCAGGGGTCTCGAAGCTTACCTGGACGTGGCTTTGCGCGGCAAGGTTGTAGATTTCATCCGGTTGGGCTTGCTGAATAATGCGCAGCAAATTGGTTGCATCCGTCATATCTCCATAGTGGAGAAAAAGTCTGGCCTCAGGATCGTGCGGATCCTGATAAATGTGCTCAATTCGTCCGGTGTTGAATGATGATGAACGACGCTTTATGCCGTGAACTATGTAGCCTTTGTCCAACAGCAGTTCCGCAAGGTATGCCCCATCCTGTCCCGTTATGCCCGTTATCAAAGCTATTTTTTGGTTTGCCACCTTCGAAATCTCCGATGTGTTTGCTTGGCGCGAGGCGTTTGGGTGACTGCCCGGGTTCTCCAGCGAGATCATCCCTCGCTGGCGCAGATCATCAGACGGCGCCAGCGGTACGCCATGCGTAATGGGAGTGCCCCCACACTGTCGCGCCTTGGTGCCTTTTAGACGTCGGCCGCGGGACATAAGGCGTATGACTTGGCCCGCATCCCGTTGAGCACAACTAATGGCCCTATGCCTGTTCCTTGCATTCGCTGAATGGCCGCCAGAGCGCGTCTCGGCCGGGGCCAGAGATGTGACTGTTTTCTATCAAAATCAAACGTCTTGGGTCCTTCAGATCGAACTCAATTACCCGGGGTACGAAAAGGCGCGCATATCGGCTAAAGGCGCTTGTCGGGGGAAAACGAATGACGGTGTCGCAGCGCCCGAGAAGATACATCTCAACGAGGGCGGAAATTCCACCGTCAACGCCTTGTGCTGCGGTGTGTAAAGGACCCGCCCTGTCAGATCGGAAACGCTTGGGGACGGTGAGAAGATTGGGAAACCTTGCCGACACCTGATCCAGGACCTGCTCGCTGTCCGTGCACAAGAACACCCGGACAGGCCTTGAGTGCGGTAACGCTTTAGCTTCATCAATCGCGGTGCGCACTTGGCGAACGGCGAGCTCCGGATCACCCCAGTATGGGGCATGGTCCATTATGTCTTCACCGTTACCATGCCGAACATGAACTCCGATTATGCTGTGTCCCTCAAAACGCTCCTGATAGATGGCGTCTATGCGTGATTGAATTTCGGGCCGGAGCTTGACACTCTGGAACACCTGCCGCTCGGCATCCTCATCACAACGCCACATCAAACAAGCGTCACACACGACCGTGTTCGCTTCGACATCGTGCTCAGCCTTGAAGAGATCGCTTAATTCCTCGCGCTCTTGGAAGATCTGCTCATCTGGACGGTAAACGCAGTCGAGCGATGACCTATTCCACGACGCTGGGAAGAATGGTCCCGGGAAGGAAAAATCATTGATCCGGTCGTCGCAAACAACCGATACGCCAGCGATGTCTTTGATCGGCTGGAAGAACACCGGAAAGGCATTTGTGAAGGGTCGATCGAGATAGCAGGATCCGCGCCAGTCGATGACTAGCGTCCGCCCCGACCGCCGAGCGTAGTGCCAGGCCGCCGCAAGCGACCACAGACAGTCACCGAAACCCGTACGCCTGCGAGAGACGACAAACCGGCGCTTCTTCAATCCGCTAACCTGCATTCTTGATAGTCTCGTTTCAGAGAAGGAAACGAAGTTGCATCTGGTGATTCCCTCACGAGTCGGCCGCGACGTCGGACACCGTTGTGGGTTCCGTAACACTGCGGCGTGGAGCAGAAGAGCTCCCGCAGCACTGCCCACCCTTATCGCGCCACTCGCAAATGTTGACGACGATGCACTCGCTTCCTGTCGAATTTAGCGTGTTCTAATGGGTCGGGTCAGAATTTGTAAAATTGATTGTGTTGATGGGTTTTATCCATGTGGTGGATATCACCAGAAAAGCCTTCGACGACGGGGCAACCCCTGCATTCCCATGACATGCTCCAAGCCGCGAGACATTCACCGTTTGGATAAAAATGATCCAAAGAATCAATTTTACCTGCGGCGCGGAGAGCTATTAGAAGGCTCTGAATTAGTAAAAATACACCGGTCCCAAGTTCGGAGCGGTGCCAGGAGCACGCACATGCAGGTCCGGTGGACACAGTGCTGGGAGAGCGAGTTAGACCTCTCCGACCACACAGAGCTTTGTGAGTTTTTTCGAGCGACCTATGGGCCAACGGGTGCCTTTAACGCAAAACCATTTGAGAATGGTCGCAGCTGGGCCGGGGCACGGCCCGAGCTGCGTATCGTCGGCTACGACTCGCGCGGTGTGGCGGCTCACATTGGAGTATTACGCCGCTTCATCAAAGTTGGAGAGACTGACCAATTGGTGGGTGAACTAGGACTGTGGGGAGTCCGCCCAGACCTGGAAGGGCGTGGACTCGCTCATTCGATGCGGGCGTTGGTCCCTACACTTCGGCAGCTTGAAGTTCCATTTCTGTTCGGCACTGTGCGGCACGCTCTCTTCAAGCGTGTTGCTAGGCTCTGCCAAGACGGTCTGGCGACCATCCTTCCGGACGTTCGCGTCCGCTCCACCCTCGCAGATGTGTACCTCGACCTGCCCCCAACGCGGTTCGAGGAGCAACTCGTTGTTGTTTTTCCGATCGGACGTCCAATGAGCGAGTGGCCCTCCGGAACGTTCATTGACAGGAATGGTCCAGAGCTGTGAAACAACCGAATTGCAAATGCGAAGTGCCGCGTCTCTCCGCCGATGGCGCCGAAGATCGTAACGTTTACCTGACCTTCGACGATGGCCCAAATCCGCTGTCCACTCCCCAGATTCTGGATCTGCTGGCGGAACACCGTGTGCCGGCGACTTTCTTCGTCATTGGTGCTTACGCGAAAGACCGACCGGAACTCATCCGACGTATGGTTGCCGAAGGGCACGAGGTCGCTAACCACACGATGACTCATTTGGACCTGTCTACATGCGGTCCCGGTGAAATAGAACGCGAAATACTTGAGGGAAACAGTGCTATCCGGATGGCATGCCCCGACGCCTCGGTGCGACACATGCGAGCGCCATTTGGAGCCTGGACAGAAGAAGTACTTGCTGTCTCAACCAAGGCCGAAATGACGCCCGTGCACTGGTCGGTGGATCCTCGCGACTGGTCTAGCCCCGGGGTCGATGCCATTGTCGAGTCAGTCTTGGCATCGGTCCACCCCGGCGCGATTGTCCTTCTGCATGACGGATGCCCTCCCGGCGAGTCGAAGCCGGGCACTCAGGGCAGCCTGCGCGATCAGACGGTAGAGGCGCTATCTCGTATAATCCCTGCCTTGCATGACTGCGGATTTTCAATCCGCTCGCTTGCTTAGCATCATCAAACGAACGGTATTTCCATGGATCTGCTCGGTACCACCAGCAGCGTGGCCATTGCTTTATATGCGCTGCTCTCGACTGCTTACAAAGGCATGCAAGCCATTTATGCCTTGCCACCGAACTTGTCATCTGCGCCTGGAAGTGCCGCCGCTTCCGACACGCTGCCGAGCGTGGATGTCATTGTGCCGAGCTACAATGAGGAGCCGCGGACGCTTTGTGCTTGCTTGGCCTCCATTGCGGATCAAGATTATGCGGGAGAGGTGCGGGTCTATGTAGTCGATGACGGTTCTGCCAATCGGGATGCCGTCCTATCCGTGCAGGCGCATTATGCGCATAACCCGAAGTTTCACTTCATTTTACTGCCAAAGAACGTCGGAAAGCGTAAAGCGCAGATTGCCGCGATACGGCGTTCGTCGGGAGATTTGGTGCTCAACGTGGACTCGGATACCACAATCGCGTCCGACGTCGTTTCCAGACTTGTCCTGAAGATGAAGAATCCCGCGATAGGCGCGGCAATGGGGCAGCTCGTGGCTAGCAATCGCAGCGACACTTGGCTGACACGTTTGATCGATATGGAGTATTGGCTTGCTTGCAACGAGGAGCGAGCGGCGCAGGCTCGCTTCGGCGCTGTAATGTGTTGCTGCGGCCCCTGTGCCATGTACCGACGGTCCGCGCTCCTTTTGCTGCTCGATCAATATGAGACGCAATTCTTTAGGGGCAAGCCAAGCGACTTCGGCGAGGATCGCCATCTCACGATCCTTATGCTGAAGGCAGGCTTTCAAACGGAGTACGTCCCCGACGCCATCGCGGCCACCGTCGTTCCAAATAGGCTAAAACCGTATCTGCGCCAACAACTGCGCTGGGCAAGGAGTACGTTCCGGGACACCTTGCTTGGGCTGCGTCTACTATCTGGTCTCGATCGCTATCTGACGCTGGACGTGATCGGTCAGAACCTTGGTCCGCTACTTCTCGCCCTCTCGGTGCTGACGGGGCTCGCACAATTGGCACTGACCGCCACGGTTCCCTGGTCGACAATCCTCATGATTGGATCCATGACCGCGATACGCTGCAGCGTAGTGGCCCTGCGAGCGGGCCAACTTCGATTTCTCGCGTTCTCGCTGCACACACTCATCAACATCTTTCTCTTACTTCCCTTGAAAGCCTATGCGTTGTGTACATTGAGCAACAGCGATTGGTTGTCGCGCGGATCCGTGGCCAGCGTAGCCGATAGTGATGAGAAACTGAACGTCCTTCAAAGGCAAAGGCTGGCGGTGCCTCAGGGCCCTCGAAGTGACGGGTGATACTTGCGTTACTCTAGATGGACGAGCTTGAGTCGGGGCATGAATTTACTGCATCAGAAATCGACCGCGGATGGTCGGTCCCGGTGCGGTCCGAATCCGCTCGAGCAGGAGAACGACGGGCATGTAGACGCAGAACATTCTCCAGCTGACTGTGTTTCAGTCCCGGCGATTAATCTTGCGGGGGTAAGAAAGTCATATGGCGGCAGGTCCGTTGTCGACGGGCTCTCGTTCACGGTTGCGGCCGGGGAGTGCTTCGGTCTGCTGGGGCCGAACGGGGCGGGGAAAAGCACAATCGTGCGTATGGTCCTCGGCATGACACCGCCTCACGCAGGCAGCATCGCTGTGCTCGGAGTACCTGTGCCAGAAAGGGCTCGCCTGGCACGCAGCGGCATCGGCGTGGTTGCGCAGTTCGACAACCTTGATCTGGAATTCACGGTGCGCGAGAACCTGATGGTGTTTGGTCGTTACTTCGGGATGAGCACGCGCGAGATCGAAGCAGTCATCCCATCTCTGCTCGATTTCGCGCGCCTCGAGAGCAAAGCGAACTCGCGCGTTGCGGATCTGTCTGGCGGCATGAAGCGGCGCCTGACGCTTGCGCGTGCACTCATCAACGACCCACAGCTCCTGATATTGGACGAGCCGACTACCGGTCTCGACACGCACGCGCGCCACTTGATCTGGGAACGGTTACGGCACCTGTTGGCACGCGGCAAGACGATTCTCCTGACGACCCATTTCATGGATGAAGCAGAGCGGCTGTGCGATCGGTTATGCATCCTTGAAGAAGGGCGCAAGATTACCGAAGGTCGACCTCATGTGCTGATTGAGGAGCAGATCGGCTGTCAGGTGGTTGAGATATACGGTGGTAACCCGCGTGAGCTGAGCACGCTGGTCAGGCCTTATGCTCGGCGCTTGGAAGTGAGTGGAGAGACCCTCTTCTGCTATGCGACCAATCCGGATCAGATCCGCGCACAACTTCGTGAGCGGCCCGGCCTGCGACTTCTAGAGCGGCCGCCCAATCTTGAGGATGTCTTTTTGCGGCTCACTGGTCGGGAAATGAGGGATTAGACGGATGTGGGAACGTTATGCGACAGTTCTGCCCGCCAATGGGTGGAACTGGATTGCGGTGTGGCGTCGCAATTATCTGGCGTGGAAGAAGGTTGCGCTTGCTTCAATTCTCGGCAGCCTCGCCGATCCAATGATCTACTTCTTTGGCCTGGGCACCGGCTTCGGAATAATGGTAGGGCATGTTGAGGGTACATCGTACATCGCCTTTCTGGCAGCGGGGATGGTCGCCGCAAGCGCGATGACTGCGTCGACCTTCGAAACGCTTTATGCGGTCTACGGTCGTATGGGCGGAACCTGGGAAGCGATCCTGTGTACACAACTTTCTCTTGGCGATATCGTTCTAGGTGAATTGGCGTGGGCAGCCACCAAGGCCCTTGTGGCCGGTATAGGAATTACTGTTGTTGCTGCGATGCTAGGCTATGCGAAATGGGCGTCCGTCCTCTATGCCTTGCCATTCATCGCGCTTACGGGCTTTGCCTTCGCGAGCTTAGCCATGATTGTCACGGCCCTTGCACCCAGCTACGACTATTTCATATTCTACCAGACCCTTGTCGTCACCCCGATGCTGTTCTTGTCCGGCGCGCTCTTTCCGCTCACGCAACAACCCGACTCAATTCAGCGGCTGTCGCGTTTCTTGCCGCTGTCACATTCCATCGATCTCATTCGTCCGACGCTGCTTGGACGCTCAGTTGAAAGCGTCGGCCTGCACATCGGTGCGCTTTGCATCTACATAGTGATCCCGTTCATCCTGTCGCTGGGCCTGCTTCATAGGCGGCTGATGCGTTGACCAACGCTCGCATATCCGACCTGTATCGTCTGGATAGGTATTCCGAAGCATTTAGGCTGTAGATCTTGATCCAGCTTGTCGGTGGTCCGGAAAATCCCCGCGTCAGTTCCAAAGTAAGCAGCGGCGTCAAAGCGCCGACCGCCATCAGGCGCATTTGCCGGAGATGGCGGTCTCGGCATAGAGTGCCGCATACCGATAACGAACCCGACGTCCCCGGCCTGGGTGCAACGACATTGTCTCTGGCTTAGGGCGACCGTGAGACTTCCTTGCAGCACCGAAACAAGCCCATGTATCGCCGCCATGCACCCGGGCGACAAATGTCGCCTCGCTCCCATGCGACGTTTGGATGGGCTCACTCCAGCCAGATGCAGCATCTCATGCCCTTAAAATGAGCGTTGGAAACGCAGGATGCCGCCGACGCTGTTCTTTTTGTCGGCGTTAGTCCTATTCACGATGGAAGGGTCAGCCACGTTGACGGCGAAGTCGCCGTAGCGGTTATAGTCGATTTCAGCTGTAATCGTGAAATCGGGAACAAGAGAATAGGCGACATTGATAGCGACACCATAGTTCTCGAGCTGATCACCCGAGAGCTGAAGGTTGAACGTGGTTATCTCGTTGAACTTGTAAGTGGAGCCTGCCCAGAAAGCCCAGTTGCCGCCCCAAATTTTGTAGAAGCCGCGGCCGTGAGCGTCGATTGCGTTGGTGGAATCATCGTAGAGCTTGCCATTGGAGCCGTAGCCGAACATTCCGAATAGCGACAGTTCGTCGGTGACATTGATGTCAACGCGAAGCTTTCCGGCCACCGATTTGTAGCTGCTGTCATAGGCAGCGACGCCGGTGATCGCGCCCCATTGTTGTGTGTATTTCAGGCCACTGACTATGTGCGGAACGTAGCTGTCGACGGTGCCGACCGCGCCTTCGCCTTCTTCAAGCGAGACTACGGCCGAGAAGCCGTTACCGGCATCAAAATAGTACTGGACGACGTTAGTATCGAGATCGCCGTAGGGAACGAGCATCTGATTGAGCACGTTGGCAGGATAGCCGATAAACATGTCGAAGGCCGACCAGTCCTTGCCGACTCGGAGGTCACCAAGCTGAATCCAGGCGAAAGTCAGACCGAGGTCTCTGTTGGAAGCATAATCTTGACGGCCCTGATCCGAATACGCGGTACGGTTCCCGAAGTTCACGCGGGTTTCGGTATAGGTCTTCAACGTGCCGAACTCGGTTTCCTGATTGGTCCAGGTCTTTAGCGTGAAGCGGGCATTGTTCTGCCAGGCAGCGTTGGTGCTGCCGTCTTTGCGGTCGGTTGCCTTCGCACCATCGAACGACCCGGCGTCACCAAAGCCGATTTCGTAGCGGACATAGCCGCCGATGCGCAGGCAGGTTTCGGTGCCTGGGATATAGTAATAGCCCGTCCCATAGACGTCGCAGATCTTGACGTATTTGGCCGAGTCTTGCTCGGCGACGATCACGTCGACGGCACCGGCATCGGAAACTGCAATCAGGGCCGCAGCTGAGCCGACAAGAAGGCTCATGATGTTCATTCTTGATCTCCGTTCAAAGATAAAAAAGCGGAAGGACGTCAAGAGCGACCCCTCCGCTATCCCCACGATCAAAACGCGAGGCGCAATGCGCGGGATGACCAACCTCTCATGACAATGGTTTAAGAACAAAGGCGGCCAAGCTAAATAGTACTCTCAAGCGATAAGTATTTTTAGGAGTTTTACTTACCGGAGCGAGTGTGATGCCGCCATTTTTGAGCCAATCGCCATAAATCTATCTCCGCCAGTCTGTAGACCGTCACCACGTTTCCAGTTTGCCTACGCAAGTGACGTGCCATCTGATGACGCGGCTCCGGGTTAAACTCCAGTTGTCCGGTCGACCTTGGATCGCGGTTGCCTTGAGAAAAGCCGAGCAGGAAACGCAGACGTTTCGGGTACAGTTCTTATGTTCAATGCGCGACAGATTTCGTTCAATGGTGACAGGATTTGTTTGAGCCTCGACATTGAGACATCATACGGCCGCATCGCTCAGTGCGTCGGGACAGGGGCCGTAACTGTGATAGGCCTCAACACTGACAAAATATCGGGAGGTACGGTTCCCTCAAATTCCTGCAAGGAAGCCGACAAAATTGCGACGCGAGATTTGGTGTAACCAATTGAAAATCAAGATCGCTGCATCTGGCATGAAGCTTGCTATTTCACCTCTGACACTTATCAAAACGGTCGTTTCATGTGCCAACGTTTAAACAGGTATCATGCCTGACTGATGTGACTTATTCAGGGCGCAAACAGATGAAGGTTGTACACCAGGAATGGAGAAAACAGATGACCTATACGATGGCGGCAACGGCTTTCATGATTGTTTCGACTTTGGCATTCGCAATGGAAATAAATAAAGCCAGCGTGGCCGAGCATCGAGGTTTCGCATTACTGCCTATATCAACACGCATCCGTGGCAGCGGACAAAAATCACCCGTCGCCTCACTCAACGGGCAAGAAGACACTTCTTTCTCTTCATATCAATGCTGCAAGTTGAACTCATCTGCCTGATATGAGCATCTGACGCCTCGGCGTGCAGACCCGATACCCGCAGATACCCGGCACTCAGGATGACCCGGGGCGAACGTTGATCTCGCGCGCCTACGCGATAGACGTTGATCGTCCCATGGCGCAATCACCGAAGGCCATCGGAATTTCCTCAATCAGTCCACCTCTTGAAACGAAAGGAGCATTCGGCATGCGCGCGACGCCGCAAAGGTCGCGCGAACCCCATTCTGGTCCTGACTGCCCGGATCGGGGAAGGCTCTCGCAATCTGTTTGTCCTGAAGGAGAACGACATGACGTTCCGTCCATTGCATGATCGCGTACTCGTCCGCCGCATCGAGGCCGAGGAGAAGACCGCCGGCGGCATCATCATCCCTGACACCGCCAAGGAAAAGCCGCAGGAAGGCGAAGTCATCGCCGTCGGCGCGGGCGCTCGCGACGAGAGCGGGAAGCTCGTGCCCCTCGACGTGAGGGTCGATGACCGCGTCCTGTTCGGTAAGTGGTCGGGCACCGAGATCAAGCTCGATGACGAAGACCTGCTCATCATGAAGGAAAGCGACATCCTGGGCGTCATCGAGGTTTCGACCTCGGCCAGCCAGGCCGCGTAACCGAAACCCATGACACAAAGAGTCAACAAGAACTGCCTACTTGCTGGAGTGAACCAATGGCTGCCAAGGAAGTGAAATTTCATGCTGATGCCCGCGACCGCATGCTGCGCGGCGTCGACATTCTCGCTAATGCGGTGAAGGTCACGCTCGGTCCCAAAGGCCGCAACGTCGTCATCGACAAGTCGTTCGGCGCCCCGCGCATCACCAAGGACGGCGTCACCGTCGCCAAGGAGATCGAGCTCGAGGACAAGTTCGAGAACATGGGCGCGCAGATGGTGCGCGAGGTTGCTTCGAAGACCAGCGACATCGCCGGCGACGGCACTACCACCGCCACGGTGCTGGCGCAGTCGATCGTGACTGAGGGCGCCAAGGCGGTCGCCGCTGGCATGAACCCGATGGATTTGAAGCGCGGCATCGACAAGGCGGTGGAAGCGATCCTCGCCGATTTAAAGGCCAATGCCCGCAAGGTAACGAAGAACGACGAAATCGCCCAGGTCGGCACGATTTCGGCCAATGGCGACGCAGAGATTGGCCGCTTCCTGGCTGAAGCGATGCAGAAGGTCGGCAACGAAGGCGTCATCACGGTCGAGGAAGCCAAGACCGCCGAGACCGAGCTGGAAGTGGTCGAAGGCATGCAGTTCGACCGCGGCTATCTCAGCCCGTATTTCATCACCAACCAAGACAAGATGCGCGTCGAGCTCGAAGAGCCCTACGTGCTCATTCACGAGAAGAAGCTGGCCAATCTGCAAGCCTTGGTGCCGTTGCTGGAGGCCGTGGTGCAGTCCGGCAAGCCGCTGCTGATCATCGCCGAGGACGTCGAGGGCGAGGCGCTGGCCACGCTCGTTGTCAACAAGCTACGCGGCGGACTGAAGGTCGCCGCCGTCAAGGCCCCCGGCTTCGGCGACCGCCGCAAGGCGATGCTGGAGGATATTGCCATCCTGACCGGCGGCACGGCCATCAGCGAGGATCTCGGCGTCAAGCTGGAGAATGTTACACTGGAAATGCTCGGCCGCGCTCGCAAGGTGGACATCGACAAGGAGAACACCACCATCGTCGATGGTGCCGGCCATAAGGACGAAATCAACAGCCGCGTTGCTCAAATTCGGGTGCAGGTTGACGAGACCACTTCCGACTACGACCGCGAGAAGCTGCAGGAGCGCCTCGCCAAGCTCGCCGGCGGCGTCGCCGTGATCCGCGTCGGCGGCTCGACGGAAGTCGAGGTCAAGGAGCGTAAGGACCGCGTCGACGACGCGCTGCACGCCACCCGCGCGGCTGTCGAGGAAGGTGTCTTGCCGGGCGGCGGCGTGGCACTACTCAGGACAGCAAGGGCGCTCGACAATGTCGCTGTAGACAACCCGGACCAGAAGACCGGCGTCGACATCGTGCGGCGCGCGATCGAGGCTCCCGCTCGCCAGATCGCCGAAAACAGCGGCGCGGAAGGCTCCATTATCGTGGGCAGGGTTCGCGAAAAGCCCGATTTTGGCTATGGCTGGAACGCGCAGACCAACGAATTCGGCGATCTCTTCGGCCAAGGCGTTATCGATCCTGCCAAGGTCGTGCGCACGGCGCTGCAGGATGCCGCTTCCGTAGCCGGCCTGCTTGTCACCACCGAGGCGATGGTGGCCGAGAAGCCGAAGAAGGACACCCCCGCTCCGGCGATTCCCGGCGGCGGCGGCATGGACTTTTGATCAATTGAAGGGGAAGTGCTCGCCCCCGTGGGAACGAGCACTTCCCGGGGCCGGGGATCGCCACGAATGAGGCGCCCGGGTGGGGAATGCCCCTTCGCCGGGCGTGCGCCTCCCACGCCTCTCGGACCCGAGTCCCAGGCCGTAGGCGTGAGGTGCTCCAGTCTAAATTTAAGCTATCCCGCCATGGCGAACTTCAGCCCCTCAGTCGGTTTTGCAGTGCCTGCCGATCGGCAAGGAGCCCGTCGAGGTCCAGCAGGACTGGCTGCCCTGGTTGCGCCAATCGCCTAACCAGCTCGCGTGTGCCGTCCACCACAAAGACGCCGCAATCATGACCGTTTCGCTGTTGGGGGATGCGGGGTGACTCCAAGCGCGCGCCCAGCCTT
>NZ_JBWGIO010000044.1:0-23066 GCF_057784215.1 Mesorhizobium sp. CNPSo 4661
CCGTCGTGTCGACGGTGATCCGCTCCAGCGAATTCGGCTTGGCGGTCGCGCTGTCGAGCGCCGCCTCGACGCTCGCCTTCAGCATTTCTTCCAGACCCTCCGGTCCAATCCGCTTGCGCCAACGTGTCATCGTGCTGGCGTCGATCGGCGCCTCGTGCTGGAAAAACTCGAAACCGCTAAAATACTGCCAGTACGCATTCTCCACCCAGCGCTCCACCACCTCTTCGTCCGACACATCGTAGACGTGCTTGAGGTAATGCAGCGCCACCATCAATCGCGTCGGCTTGGCCGGCCTGCCGACCGGGCGGTAGAAGCGGTCGAACGCCTCATCAAACCGGGCCCACGGCATCAACCCCGACAACCGCACCAGCGCGTGCCTCATGTTGAGGATCGCATCCAGGCGCTCGCGGAAAAGATCATTCTTGTCACGTGATGGACCAGATGGAGGCAACGATAAAACACCGGGAAAGAAGCGAATCGGAGTCGATTTCCCGCATTCTCCGATACTTCAAACCTCTTGGGAATCCTTGCCCTACAAGGCTTTCAGATGTTTTTCAGCGCCGACTAACTACGCTCGTAAGGACGACGTTAAGAGCGCAGACTCGCTACCGTGCCATGCTCGCGCAAGGCGGCTCTCGCCGGTTCTCGCCGGAGGCGTACGAAAGGTGCTTCCGTGGAAAAGTGAAGTTGATCCGTCGGCACCAACCGGGTTGCTCCGCAAACGCGCGCACCTCACGCCGAGCGCATTCGGATTCGAAACGAGCGCCATGTCCAGCTGCTCTGGCGAGGCGGCTAAGGACGAACCGAAGAGCCGTCTACGCGTGCGTCGGGCGCGATAGCCAGATTGTCGACGACTTTCCGCGCATGTTCTTCGACCTCCGTCTTACGTTCGCCCTGGAGTAATTCTGTCGGAAGTGGCCTTCGGGAAAGACCTTATCGGCGTGGATCTGTCGGCGAGGCCGCGCTCATCGAGGGCCGCACAATCACGCCAACATTACGGCGAATGCAGGCTGGGAACAGCCGCCCTTCAGGACCCTGTTCGAAGACGTTGTAAATCATTTGCACGCTGTCGACGACACCTATGCGCGATAAGTGCTTGTCGGAGCCACATCATTAGTGCGGAACTCTTTGAGAATCCAGTCGTGGAACGCCCGGACTTTGCGGCTGCGCATAGCTCCCGGCTTGGTCGCGATGTGGAAACGATCACGCGAGCGTATTCTGGTCGGGTTTGGGACAATCAGTGTCCCTGTGGCGAGCTCGTCGGATACCAGAGCGCTATGGCCCATCGCAACGCCTAGCCCGCCCACAGCAGCCTGGACTACGACACTATACAACGCAAATCGAAGCCCTGGATCGTGCGGCATATTCACCCCCGTGGCCGCAAACCAATCCCTCCAATCACTCTCCATATAGATGTCATGAAGAAGTTTATGCTTGGCAAGGTTCGGTGGACTCAACGGCAATTCACTTCCTTGCACCAGCTGAGGACTGCAAACAGGGAAAAGATCTTCACCGAACAGCTCTTCCACCTCGTACCCGGGATGGTCGCCGTCCGAGTGCGTCAGATAGACATCCACGCCGTCATGTACCACGCTCGGGATTTGACCATAGTGAAACTCAATGCGGAGTTCGATCGCGGGATTCGTCTTCCGAAAGCGGTCCAATCGGGGTACGAGGCACCGTTCCATGAACATCGGCGATGTGGACACAACAAGCATAGGGCTGTGCTCCACCCTCCTGACCTCGCTAGTGGCGGCCGCAATCTGGGCGAAGATGTCGTTCATTTTCGAGGCGTATTTGGCGCCATCGTCTGAAAGGGTGATGCCATTGGCGTTGCGCCGGAAAAGTTGCACGCCAAGTCGCTGTTCGAGCAGCTTGACATAGCGGCTTACTGCACCGGGGGAAACGCATAGCTCATCGGCCGCAGCGATAAAACTCTGGTGTCGTGCCGCGACTTCGAAAGCACGCAATGCATTCAGGGGTGGTAGATCACCTCCAGGCACAAGCTCTCCTCTCATAGCGTCCGCAGCCGGGCACCCGTGCTCAAAAGCGGCTGGCCATTCCCACCTCACTCTATCTTCTCGAGCCACTTGTCGTCCATCCATTCCCTTGAGCTTTGCCCCTGCTCCTAGCACCCGCGATGATGCAGAGCGCACAGAGCTGGCTCGGCAAAATCGGACAGTGGCATAAGTGGATTTTCTGCCTGAGATTGGCGAGGATTCTCGCCGGGAATCAGGAGTTGAGATGACGAAGAGAAGCCGCCGGACGCATTCACCGGCATTCAAGGCGAAGGTGGCATTGGCCGCGGTAAAGGGGGAGAAGACGCTTTCGGAGCTGGCGCAACAGTTCGACGTTCATCCGAACCAGATCACGACCTGGAAGAACCAATTGCTCGAAGGCGCCGCGGGCGTGTTCGGGCAGGACAAGGCGGGTTCGAGCGAGGCGCCGGTCGATTTGAAGGCGTTGCACGCCAAGATCGGTGAGCTGGCGCTGGAGAACGATTTTTTGTCCGGCGCGCTCAGCAAGGCCGGCCTGCTGAGCGCAAAGCGATGATCGACCGTGACCACACTCTGCCTGTGGTGCGTCAGGCGAAGGTGCTGAAGCTGGCCTGCAGCACGGTCTACTACAAGCCTCGGCCGGTTTCGGCCGAGGACCTGGCGCTGATGCGTCGGCTCGACGAACTGCATCTCGATTACCCGTTCGCGGGAGCGCGGATGCTTCGATCGCTGCTACGGCGCGAAGGCGTTTCGGTCGGCCGCCGCCATGTGACGACGCTGATGAAGCGCATGGGGATTTCGGCGATCTATCGTCGCCCGAACACGAGCAAGCCCGCGCCGGGTCACAAGGTCTATCCGTATCTGTTGCGGGGGCTGAAGATCGAGCGACCGAACCATATCTGGGCCATGGACATCAGCTACGCTCCGATGCGACGGGGCTTCGTCTATCTGGCGGCGGTCATCGACGTCTTCAGCCGGCGCGTGCTCGCCCATCGCGTCTCGATCACGATGGAGGCGGCCTTTTGCGTCGACGCGCTCGAGGAGGCTCTGGCGAGATACGGCAGGCCACAGATCTTCAACACGGATCAGGGCAGCCAGTTCACCAGCCTCGACTTCACGGGTGTGCTGCTGGACGCGAAGATCGCCATCAGCATGGATGGCAAAGGCGCCTGGCGCGACAACGTGTTTGTTGAGCGTCTCTGGCGGACGGTCAAGTACGAGGAGGTCTATCTGCGCGCCTACGACGGCGTGTCAGAATCGCGTGCGTCGATCTCCAGATACTTGACCTTCTACAATGGAGGACGCCCACATTCGAGCCTTGACGGGCGCACGCCCGACGAGGCTTACTTCGGCGCGCACGCGATGGCGACAGCCGCATGATCGTCGCCGCGCGATTTTGCTGCAGCTCTGGTCGGGCTTCGCCCTCCCGACGCCGCAGCAAAATCGCAAAGCCCTGCGTTCAACGTAACCCGGCAGGAAACCATTCCGCAGGGCGCTGTCCAAACAAACGAAGCCAGCTCTCGCCCACGCGCGTTGGCTCATCCTAACTTCTCCCGCTAAGCCTCCGGCTTTGCCGGAGCGAATAAAGGAAGTTCTACGGCTGCGGGAATAGGGTAGCAGCGTCATAGGATCTCCCTGGGGAACCGCGAGGCCCCTCAAGGAGATCACAATGTCACAGGATCATAATCACCTGAACCACGCGACATGGGAGTGCAAGTACCATGTCGTGTTCACGCCGAAGTACCGCAAGAAAGCGCTGTTTGGGCAACTCCGCCGACAGTTGGGAAGAGTATTCCACGAGCTTACCCAGCGCAAGGAATGTCGGATCGAGGAAGGGCACCTGATGCCCGACCACGTGCACATGTTGATATCGATCCCGCCGAAATATTCGGTGGCCGAGGTGATCGGATATCTGAAAGAGAAAAGCTCGATCTGGATTGCGCAGAATGTGGAGCGCAAGCTGCGCAATTTCTTAGGTCACAAATTCTGGGCGAGGGGCTATTTCGTTTCGACTGTCGGGCGGGACGAGGAGATGATCCGCGCCTACATCAGAAATGAGGAATTGACCGACAAGCAGTTGGACCAGATGCAACTGAAGCTCGCATCCTCATAAGTCCAACTATTTGTCCCAAAATCCTTCATAAGCGCCCATGGCGGTTCCCCTTCAAACCCCCAGCTCTGCTGGGGGTTATTGGCTCATAGCGCCGGTCCCGGATGCCCCCAGCGTCAATGTCGGGCGCCACCATCCCGAAGAGACTCTCAGATCGCGCGCGCCCAGCGCTATGAACGGAGGCAATGGCTTGATTGTCTGCTCGCGACCGCTCACCGGCGAATTCCAAAGATCCCAGTCAAGAGTCGTTTCCAAGCGACAGGAGGAGAAAACGCGTGACTCATATTTCCTGAGCCAGGTCAATACTAATTTGCGTTGCGGTGTCCCATAGGTAGAGCAGAATTGCGGCGATCGGTCCCTACATCCAGATCAGTCGCTGCTTGATCACCTTAATCCCCCGGCGAGTCGATGAAACGAATTTATACTTTTGGCGGAAAGCCGGCACTTCGCAATCTGACCGTCGCGGATCTTCGTGCGGCGAAGGGCAAACGCAAGTTTAGCCAGGTGACAGCTTCCACCGCCGATGAAGCCGCGGCTGCGCGCGAGGCGGGAATAGACATCATAACGACCTCCGGTGGGCTTACTGGCGAGGTTCGGAAGGGTGCACCAGAAACATTCCTGCATACGGGGTTTTCGTTTACCGACTACCGAAGCGAAGAGTCCGCTATTGATGCGGCGTTCGAGGCCCTGGATCAAGGTGCAGACGCGATATACACCCTTCGCAGCCTGCGCATGGTGTCGATCCTAGCCGAGATGAATATTCCCGTAATGGGGCATCTTGGTCTCGTACCCCGACACAGCACATGGATAGGGGGGCTGCGCGCCGTCGGGAGCACCGCGGACGAAGCCTTCAAGCTTTTCGAAGACTTTAAGCGGCTGGAGGACGCAGGTGCTTTCGCCGTCGAGGTCGAAGTCGTGCCACAGGAGGTGCTCGCGGAAATAAGTCCCCGCACCAGCCTCGTCACGTTTTCGATTGGCGCCGGCAGTGCCGGAGACGTACAGTTTCTGTTCATGGAGGATGTCTGCGGAGAGAGCGCCAGGCCACCCAGGCATGCAAAGGTCTACGGAAATCTTCGCGCCATGCGCGAGCAAATTTCCCTCGAGCGTATGCGCGCGTTGAAGGCGTTTCGCGAAGATGTCGAACGCCGAAACTATCCTGGCGAGGGCCATGTGGTGCGCATGGACCCGGTGGAACTAGAGAAATTCAAAAACAAGCTGGAAGTATCGGGCTGACCGAAGATGCACGATATCGCTGGTCGCATCCGGCTTCATAGTCCTGCGGAATTACTCCGGAAAGGCAACGGTCATGGATTGTAATTCTTCCAACTTAACTATCGACGAGGCTCCAATGAGCGAGGAATGGAATTGGCATCCCAATTTGCCGATTCCGAATTCACCGGTGTTTGAATGGCCTCTGCGGCCCGTCGCAATAATCAGGTGGTTTGCGAAGTCTTGGCTCGAACTGTCGATGACGCTGGTCACCTTGGGCACCGCCGTTCTCACCGCCAACTACCTTCAACCTGCTTTTGAGCGATGCGCCACATTCGAGATCGGATGGATCGCGCAGATCTATCTGCGCAACTTTGCGCTGATCACGATCGTCGCCGGCGGACTGCACCTTTATCTTCACACCTACAAGCTGCAGGGAAAGAAGCGCAAATTTATCGCGCAGGAATTTGCCAAAAATAAGAAGATATTCACGTTGCGTAACCAGGTGTGGGACAACATGTTCTGGTCGCTTGCGAGCGGTGTTACGACCTGGACCGCCTACGAGGTTCTGTATTTCTGGGCGTTCAGTAATAGCCACATACCACTGCTGAACTTTTCCCAAAACCCGATTGTAGGGGTAGCTCTTTTTCTGCTTACCCCGTTCTGGCTTTCATTCCACTTCTATTGGGTCCATCGCTTTCTGCATTGGGGGCCGCTTTATCGGCGTGTCCATTCGGTCCATCACCGCAATATCGCGACCGGGCCGTGGTCGGGGTTCTCCATGCACCCGATTGAGCATGTCCTATACCTGTCCTCGTGTCTCATTCACGTGGTAGTACCGTCAAGCCCAATCCTAATGCTGTTCCACATGCATCAACAGGTATTGAATCCGCTCGCCTCGCATTCGGGCTTCGAAGAGCTTCTGGCTCACGACAAAAAGCAGCTAGCGTTGGGAAGTTTTTATCATCAACTCCATCATCGCTTTTTCGAGTGCAATTATGGTTCAGCAGACGTTCCGTGGGACAAGTGGTTTGGCTCATTCCATAACGGTACAGCTGAGGCCACCGAACAAATGCGAAAACGGCTCAGTGGCAAGTGAGCATTTAAGATATGAGTATTTGGTCACGCGCGTTCGGCGGTGCTCGAAAGACCGCTCCCGTTCCCACAACGCTCAACGTTTGGGTTGCTGCTGTGCGCGATGAGGCACTCAATGTACGCTCGTTCGTGCTTAGCCCAGCGAGTGGATCGATGTTGCCCCCCTTCGGTCCTGGTTCTCATGTGGAAGTTTACATGAAACCAGGTCTGTCGCGGACTTATTCCATATTCAGCGATCCCCAAGACGCCGCCAATTACAGAATTGCGGTGAAGCTCGAGGTATCCTCTCGCGGTGGATCTCGGTTTATGCATGAAATGGTATCGGCAGGCGACCAGCTGGAAATAAGCCGGCCGCGCAATAACTTCCCCCTGTACGAAGCCGCGGCGCATACCATTCTCATAGCAGGAGGAATCGGAATCACACCAATCTTGTCGATGGCCGACCGCCTCGCACGGATAGGGAGAAGTTTTGAGCTCCATTTCTTTGCCCGGTCGCCCGAAGAGGCGCCGTTTCGCCACGAACTGTCCCAAGCAAGCTATTCCGATCAGATACATTTTCATTTCGGATTGGAGCGCGCCGCCATAAAGGACCGCTTTGTCCAGTTGCTTGCCGTTCCGCGAGCTGAGGGCCATCTCTATCTATGCGGACCGGATGGGTTTATGACCTTGGCCCAGGCGGCAGCACTGGCGAGTTGGCAGGCGGCGGCTGTCCATATAGAGCGTTTCTCGACCGATCCGGCGGCATCGGTCGGTCCACAAACGACCTTCGAGGTTCGCCTGGCCCGCTCGGGGAAAAGCTTCTTTGTACCCGCCGACTTGAGTATTCTCGAAGTGCTTGAGAAGCAGGGAGTCAATATACCTTCTTCATGCCGTCAGGGTGTTTGCGGTTCCTGCGCGACGGGTGTCCTCCAGGGCGAACCGGACCATCGCGACGTGTTTTTCTCACCTAGAGAGAAGGCGGCCAACAACCAGATGTGCCCCTGCGTCTCTCGGGCCAAGACAGGCATTCTAGTTCTTGACGCCTAGGAGTGCTGTAATATCCGCGGATGCTGTTCACCTTAGATGCCAACATAGGCTGGCTAAATTTGCCACGTGTTATGCGGTTGTCGTCATCACTCGCAGCGCGAGAATGTAAGTCCCGGGCACCGAATCCGCGAATGCTTCATGATGCACCTTTCTTTGATCGCCTGGTCCGTTGCAGCCGGCGTTGAGGTTGATCGATCTGGTCGCTGGAAAGGCTGATCTGCCAAGGCTGGCCTTTCGTGCTTTGCCGACCGTGGACAAGACCCTAGGCGAGGTAGTCGAAGATGGTCTGAGCCGTCACGCCGATTGCAGCGGCTGCGCCCTGTACAGAGTAGGTTCCATCAGGCCAGCGCGGCGGATTGGCTGCGACGCCGTTGATCTTGGCTGTCGGGATTCCCCAACGGTGGCGTAAGAGCCTATTCTCATAGCTGAACAGCTTGCCTCGCGCCGAGCGGATGCCCTCGTCATCCAATATTTTCGCGATTTGCCTGTCCATATCGCCCGCAGCATTGAGTTGCGTGAGGCGTCTCTGATTGGCCATGAACTCCTCCCAGTTAATATAACCACGTGTGCGTCTTTGATGCAAACCTCCCATCGCCACCGTGCAAGCCGGCTGCTCAGCTACGAACCGAAGCACGTGATCGCGGCGCAACTTTTTGCGGAACAGGGTGGCTCCCGACGCATCCGCGCCGTGCGCCTGAAACACGTTCTTCGCCCGGTCCAATCCGATTGTGTTAACTTCCAACATGGACGCCTCCGTTCAAGTGATGATCAACGACACCACTTTGGCACAGCGATGCCGTGAGGGGGCGTCCACCCCACCAACCTGCTCGCCCACAAGGCGCCGGCGTGCGCGACGGTAGTGTGCTGAGAGTTCTGCAAATTCGCTGAGAGGGGGGCGGTCATGGCAGGCTCACATGGGGAAGCGCCGGTCAAGTGGGATTAGCTTGTCGTATCGATGCCCTTTCAAATTATGGGATCCAGGTTGAGCCCGACTTGCATGACTCTGCTCGTTAACCGAGCAGATCAACCTCACATTCGGTCGCCGCTCTTTCACGGCTGCACCAATATCCCGCTTACGGCGGCTGGGCTCAGGCGACGAGACCATTCTGAGTGAGCGGCGTTTTAGGCCAGCCTGCCATGCGGTTCGTCCACCTGCATCCGTCAGGACTGATCAGGCCCTGGGAATGAGACAGCTGGTTATGCGGCTTTCATCAAGGCGCCCTCGATGATGACGCCGGATGTCGCATATTTCCAGAGAGCAATCAGGAGCTTTCGCGCGAGCGCGGCGATCGTAGTCTTCTTCAAGCGACCTCCGTTACGTCTCAGCCTGGATTGGAACCAGAGTGTAAGGTTCGACCCCGGCTGGTGGCGTATCCAAAGCCAAGCGAGCTGGACCATGGTGGTTCGCAACCGTGGATTGCCAGCTTTGGACACACCTTGTTCGCGGTCGACTTGGCCACTTTGCCACGGCGTTGGCGCTAGGCCTGCGTAGGCGGCCACCTGCCTGCGATTGTCAAAATGTCGAAAGAGGCCTTCATGACAGAGGACAGCAGTAAACTCCGGGCCAATGTCTTTGGCCCGTTCTTCCGCATGCAGAAGTTTGTCACGCTCGATCTCTATCTCTTTAACCTGCGCGAGCAATAGCTCGAGGCGGTCGAGCTCGCGGCCGATCTGGGCTTTAAGATGAGGCGGCAGCGATCTGCCATCTCCGGTTACGAGTTCCTCAAGTCGATCCCTGCGATCTCGGTTGAGCGGTTCGTAATCCGTGATCCCCTGTGCGAAGAGCAGCCCCTTTATTCGGTTGACGTGGCATACCCGTTCGGTCGTCAGTACTTGCGTTCGCGACAGATACGCCTCCCCGCAATGAGCCACCAGGTCCATTTCCATGCTGCCGGGAAGCGGCTCATTCCAGTCAGCAAAGGTGCGCATTTTGATACGCCGCCGCGGCTCCGGCACAACTCTCGGCTTTTTCGTCCGGCCCGTGCGTCTCGGCATCTGGAGCAAGCGGTCGATCGTAGCGGCGCTCATCGACAGGATTTTGTGGCGGATCTCCTCCTCGAGCTTCAAATGTCCATTGCGTTCCAACGCAGGCAGGAGAATGGGCAGCAATGCCTTCAGGCGCTTGCCGCAAACTCGATCTGACGCCTCCCACAGCACGATCAAGGCTCCTCGAGCGGCCTCATCATAGATCGAAGGCCGTTGACGAGTCTGCCGATGCTTTGGCTTCGACGCGCCGTTCAAAACACGGATTGCGGATTTCTCGTGATACCCTGTCGCCGCGATGAATTCCTCTAAGATCCTGCTCTTGTCCTTATTCGCTGCGGTCGCATAGCGATCCCGGACTGCATTGGCGAGTTCCATGCGCATGGAATGCGTCATCTTCATCTTCATGATCCCTCCCTCATGGCGAAGGCATCATGCCGGAATGCGACTTCACGGGTAACATTTTAGGTGAGGCAACGAAGCCGCTCGGTAACAATCTCCGTGAGGCAATGCGACAGCTGCCTGCGCCTGGTCAGGGCGCCGGCCGTCGAGACCAACGAAAACTGGATGGAGGCCAATCGCTACATCAACATGGACGACCTGCGCGAGCACAAGAAGCTCGCTCTGCGCCAAGCCGCATGACCTCTACCATGGCCGCCCCTTTTTGCAGAACTTGACGCACACAACCTGCGCGACGCGATTGAGGCCGCAGGCGCGAGCCTGCTCTACCTGCCACACACCCTACAGTCCCGACTTCAATCCGATTGAGAGTAAGCGCGTAGGTCACCCCACGTGGCGGGCGGGATTCTGAAGGCTCATTTTCTGCATGAGTCATGCGGAGAATCCTCACATGGGAACATCTGTGTCAAGTTAGTTAAAACATGTCGTCATCCTCAAAGTATCGGTTCCAGGTTCCAAGCCCGACTGTGCGACACGGCTCGTTTTGCCGAGCCTCATCCACCTCACATAGGTCGCCGTTTATTTCGGCTGCACCAACATACCGCTTCCGGCGGGCAGGGCTCAGGTCGACAAAACCATTCTATGAGACGGCATTCGCCAAAGATTCTCTCGGTCGTCGGCCTGGAACCACCAGGGTTCATGATGCCTTGGTGGTATCTTAAAGGGGAGAGTGAAAGCGCTATGCGGCCTTTATCACCGCGCCGTCGATGATGACCCCAGAGCTTACATATTTCCAAAGCGCGACCAACAGCTTGCGCGCCAGCGCGACGATGGTCGTCTTCTTCATGCGACCACCATTATGTTCAACACGCCCCCTGAACCATTGCGCCAATGCCGAATCCGGCTGATGCCTCAACCACAGCCAGGATAGCTGGATTAAAGTCGTGCGCAGTCTCAGATTGCCAGCTTTCGACACGCCCTGTTCGCGGTTAATCGAGCCGCTTTGCCAAGGCGTCGGAGCCAATCCTGCATAGGCCGCGACCTGGCGGCGGTTGTCGAAGGGCCGGAACAGACCTTCCGACCATAGGATGTTCGCAAACTCCGCACCGACGCCTTTGATCCCAAGCAAGATCGCGACCGGCGATGGTTTGGTCTTGTCTGCGCTTTGCTCCGCGATAAGCGCGTCACGCTCGTCCTCGACCAACTTCATTTGCTCCATGACCAGTTCCAACCGGTCCAGCTCACGGGCAATCTGGGCTTTCATATGTTGTGCTAACATATGACCGTCACCTGTTTGCAGTTCGTTGAGGCGCTGGCGTCGATCTTTCTGAAGGGGCTCGTAATCGCTGATACCCTGCGAGAAAAGAAGCCCCTTTATCCGATTGACGTGCCCGACACGTTCCACCATCAGCGCTTTTCGCTCCCGGCCGATCCGCCGCCGGTCTTCCTCTTCATGGGAAATGGCCCGCACCATCGCACAGACGCGCGGTTCCTTCCTCTTGAAGGCCAGCAGAACACGCAGCAGCGCCTCGCCATCGACACGATCCGTCTTCACGCGCCGCCGGCGGCGAGGCGTAGCGATTGAAGCCGCATCAACGATGTGACTTTCGATGCCTTCTTTCTCGAGCGATCGGTGGACCCAAAAACCATCGAGACCAGCTTCCTGGATCGTAATGATCGGATACTTCTGCCCGGTTCTGGCTCGGCTTCTTGCCTGCAGCTTCGAGAACAACTCAATTAGACCGACAATATTGCCAGCTTCCACCGAGTGCTTCGACATCTTCTCGCCATTCCCCGGTGACAGCGACGTGATGAGCCATGTCGAACGCGAAAGTTCCAAAGACAGAAATATTGCGGCAAGATTGGTTTGGACGGCGGTCGTCGGGATATCGGTCTTAAGCATCGCAGTCTCCTCAGATTAGGTGGTTGGTAGGGCGACCACTCATTCTGCAAAAACGGCGGCCGTGATCCAGCCCATGGGATCTATGAGCGACAGTGTGAATCATTATCGAACATTCGCGGTTCTGACGGCGGAGCCTTTGAAGTCTCGGCGCAAGCCGCGTCATTGGTCAGACGAGGACAAGGCGCGGCTTGTTGCGGAGGCGTTGGCGCCGGGGAGCAATGTTTCGGCGATTGCCCGCTCTCACGGACTGGACCCTTCACAGGTCTATGCGTGGCGTCGCAAGGCGCTGGCGTCTGGAGCGGTTTTCGCCGCTGACAGGTTAAGCCGGTCAGGTTCACGCGCTTTGAAGCGGTAGGCAGTGAGCTGGTGGAAATCGTCGTCGGCGACGTGGTGGTGCGCGTCGGCGGCGATGTTGATCCCGATCGTCTGGTCAAGATCATGCGCGCGGTGCGCAAGGCATGATCGCGTCCGGAGTTGTCGTTTACGTGTCGTGCCAGCCGGTCGACTTCCGCAAGGGAGCTGCATCGTTGATGGCTCTGGTGAGGGACTGTGGCCTCGACCCGTTCTCAGGAGCGCTTCACGTGTTCCGCTCGAAGCGAGCGGACCGGGTCCGCATCGTGTGGTGGGATGGCAGCGGGGTCTGCCTTTACTCGAAAACCCTGGAAGAGCACAGCTTCGGCTGGCCGGCGATGTCGGCGGCGCGGATGCGTCTGGACCATTCGCAATTGATGGCGGTTCTGGCTGGCCTGGACTGGAAAAAGATCCGGCCGGCCAAGGGTAGGCGGCCGTTGTCGCTGGGTTGAAGCGTGGCTGCGGCAAGATGAATCATGGTGTTGTAATTGTTGGGAAAGCGGCTGTTTTTGTGCTCTCCTTCCCGCTTGGTTTTGCCTGCTCCCGATCTGCCGGACGACGTCGATACGCTGAAGGCGATGATCCTGGCGATGGCCAGCGAGCGGGCTGCAAACGAAGCCCAGCTTGCAGCAGCGACGGCGGAGGTTGCGCGGCTGACGGCGCTCGAGAGAAGCGCGCCAACGAGCGGATCGCCAACCTCACGTCGATCGTGAAGGTGCTGGAGCGCGCGCAATACGGCAAGCGTTCCGAACGGCTGCGCCTGTCAATTAACGACGAGCAGGCTTGCTTTGCCTTCGAAGAGGTCGAGACTGGCCTTTCCGCGATCCAGAGCGAACTCGATCACGCGGTCAAGGACAAGCCGAAGCGTGCCCGCGTCCGCGCAAGGGAGGCTTTGCCGCGCATCGCGAACGCATCGAGGAAGTCCTCGAGCCGGAAATCCCGGCCGATTGCGAGGGGCTGGAAAAGGTTCTGATCGGCGAGGATCGATCCGAACGGCTGGACGTCGTGCCGCCGAAGTTCCGGGTCATCGTGACGCGCCGTCCCAAATATGCCTTTAGGGATCGTGACGGTGTGGTCCAGGCGCTGGCGCCGGCACACATCGTCGAAAGCGGCCTCCCGACAGAGCGGCTGCTTGCCTATATCGCCGTGTCGAAATACGCCGACGGCCTTCCGCTTTACCGACAGGAGGCGATCTATCTGCGCGATGGCGTCGAGGTCAGCCGATCATCGATGGCGCAGTGGATGGGGCATCTGGGCTTCGAGCTGCAGATGCTGGCTGATTATATCCTTGAGCGCATCAAGGAGGGCGAAAGGATCTTCGCTGACGAAACGACCTTGCCTACCCTTGTCCCAGGCGCCGGCAAGACCATGAAAGCCTGGTTATGGGCCTATGCGCGCGATTATGCGCACCCGATGATTATGCGCAGCTCATCGGGACAGGAGCGTGTAACCATCGGTTTCCCGAACGATTTCCAACTGGTGAACTGCGCATAATTTTTAAAGGCTCAACAGGAACTGCATGAGCTGGTCCGGCGGTCGATACCGGCTTTGACTGGCCGTCATGGGCTGCAGCGGTTGAGCGTACGCTCCTTCATGGCGAGATCCGCCTGGAGGTACATGTGCGTCGTGGCGGGGCTCTCATGACCCAGCCATAGGGCAATGACGCTGATGTCGACGCCGGACTGCAGAAGATGCATTGCCGTGGTATGGCGGATGGTGTGAGGCGAAATCGAGCGACGCGCGAGTTGCGGGTAACGTTCCGCGGCGGCCGAGACCGCAAGTTCAAGGCGCTGGGTGACGTTCGAACGCGCCATGCATCCGCCGCCTCTGTTCGGAAACAGGAAGTTCTCCTCACCCCCATAATCCAACCGGCGCTTCCAGTTGCGGATCAGGTTGGCGGTCGTACGCCAGAGCGGCACGCTGCGGTCTTTGCGCCCCTTTCCATGCAGGTGCGCGACCGCCGAGCCATCGACGGCGACCTCGCCGACGCGCAGGCCGATGGCTTCAGACACGCGGGCGCCGATGTTGTACATCAGACTGAACAGTGCGCGATGCTCACCTGCCCATGTCCGCGCATCCGGCGCCTCAAGGATCGCCTGCATCTCCTCGCGCGACAAAAATCCGAGGACCGGCCGGTCGAACCGTTTCATGGGAATGGCCAGCACCTGTTCGATGACGGGGAGCGCGGTCAGATCGTAGTGGGCGGCATACTTAAGGAAAGAGCGAAGTGCCGCCAGGCGAGGCGTTGCGAGTACGGGCGCCGTTGCTCCGCTCCTTCTCCAAGTGGTCGAGGAACCTTAGGATCAACTGCGCATCGAGGTCGGCCAGGGTCAGCCGGGTGGGCGCCTTTCCAGTCGTCGCCTCGGCGAAGTCAAGCAACATCGGAAGGTATCGCGGTAGGCGGCGATGGTGCGCGAACTGACGGCTCGCTGATTGCCCAGATGCTCGACGAAAAAGCGTTGCAGCAGGATGGGGAAGGACGATGCCAGCTTGGGGTCAGTCATGATGCCCCCCTACAACCGTAGAGGCGAACAGCTCGAACCGTTTGCCAGCGACCGCCATGAGTTCCGGACGCCGGTCAAATACCAATAAGTATCGGAGATCTTGGCGTGGCCGACATAGGTCGAGAGCGCCGCCATGGCGTTGTCGATATCGGCGCCATGCTCGTGCCAGAGCTGGATACGGCGGCAAATGAAGGTGTGGCGCAGGTCGTGAATACGCACCTCGCCATGGCCGCCCCGCACGGTCCAACCAAGGTTGGTGCGAAGCTTCTGGAAAACCTTATTGATCCTCCGCTTCGCGATGAATCCGCCCGCCGGAGACAGGAACAGCGGTGAGTCCTCGGTGAGTGCACCATGACGTGCCCGAACCGCCAGATAGCGGCGTAGCTTGGCTACGACGGTGGCGTGTATGGGCACATGCCTGGACTTGCGGAACTTCGTGTTCCGAACCGTAAGGAACGCTCCATCGAGATTGACATCACTGCAGCGCATGTGAAGTGCTTCTGACCGGCGCAGACCCGTAGCGGCGATCAGCCCAAAGATTGTCGCGTAGGTTGCCGGCCGCAACCCGCCCTCAGGGGCGAGGCGCGAAGCGGCGGTCACAAGGTCGCAGATCTCCTGCTCCGAATAGATGTGCGGTGCGAGGCGGCGATGTGAACGACCAAAGGTCGCGGTTTGTGGGAACTCGGTGCCGGGATCGAGCCGAGCAAGATGCCTCGCGAACGGGCGAAGGGCCTCGAGGCGCCGGGCCCATGAGAAAGGACTGGCCCGTTTGGCTCGGCCTTGTACCCAGTTCAGGACGATATCGTTGGTGAGCGGGCCACTATGACCGCGCTCGTCGGCAAACAAGGCGAAGGCGGTGATTTGATGGCCCTCCATCCTGAGGGCGAAGCCAAGGGAGCGGCGTTCGGACAAATAGTCCTTTGCCAGCGAGAGCATGGTACGCGCGCCGGTCATTGCGCGCTCCCCGGCCAGGGTAGCGCCACGGCTGCAAGATTGGTCAGATCGACCTTTGCGTAAATGGCGGACGTGTCGAGGCTTCGATGCCGCAGGATGTCCGCAATCTCCTTCATCGGCGCGCAGGCGCGCAGAAGTCGGCTTGCCGTGCTATGGCGGAGAATGTGGACACCGGTCCGCGTCCATCCACATCGTCGGTAGCCGGCCAGCACTGCGCGTTTGACGCTCTTCGTCGTGATCGGCTCGTCGTAGGGGGCAACATGGCGAACAAATATGGCCCGGTTCGACGTCGCGGGCCGCTCCTCGTGCAGATAGGCTGCGATCGCCGCTCCCGTCTCGGACGGTAGCGGCAGAGCATCCGCGCGTCGGCTCTTGGTGCCGACAAGCTTGATCGTGCCATCGGCCCAGTTGATGTCGTCAAGCTGCAGCTTGATGACTTCGCTGGATCGCAGACCGAGATTGATCAGACACTGCACCATCGCATAAGCCCGCAGGCGCGACGGGAACGCCTGATCAAAGGAACTCAGCAGTTCGTCGATCTCGGCGCCGGTCAGCACCTCAGGCAATGATGCCAACCGCCAGTGGGCGACCCGGGGAATCGCGGCCTTCAGTTCGCTCACCCGGTCGCCGGACATGCTGCGGAAGCGGAGATAGCAGCCAATGATAACGCCGATCGCGGCGACGGTGGTGGGTCTTCGCCCCTGTTTGCCAAGGCCGAAGCGTCGGATGGATGCGGCGTTCTGTCGCCAGGGCGATCGGCTGCTCGCCGAAATGCTCGACGAGAAGTCTTCCAACCACTCGGCAACGCTTCCGACGGGTGTTGTCCGCTAATCCCCAGACGTCGCGCATGTGGGTATCGAAGCGCGTCAGCTCCTGTTCGATGGCGGAATTGCGGGCAGGATACTGCAGCACCACGCCGCCGGCTTCGAGTACCTCCAAAAGATGGCCCAGTGCCGCCTGCAACTCATGGCGCAAACGACGGACCGGGTCGGAGCAGGCGCACGCCGGCAGGTGCTCCGAGAGAAAGCGCATAACGGCGCCCTGGCCGATCGCTTCCAGGTCATACCCCAACTGAGTCAGCCAATAGGCGAAATGCGCGATGCAGCACAAATAGGCGCGCTGCGTGTTCGGCGCATATCGCCTTCGCTGCAAGTGCTCACCGTACTGCGAAACGTGGGGCTGAAGAATACTGCCCTCCAGCCAAGCGCGGGGCCGTGGCTGAAGGATGATCGCTTTTTGCATGTTGATCTCCTTCCGAGTTGTTGGACTCGGAAGGATTATGCGCAGCGCCCAGTTTGAATGCCGGCTACCATCTCACTGATCTGCCGAAGAAAACTGGAAAAATGTCCCGGTGAGCTGCGCATAATCATCGGGTGCGCATAATCGCGCTTGGACTAACCCGCTCCGCGTCGCGGAGCGGCAAGAAAGCGATGCACCGCCAGGCGCGGTCTTGCGTCGTCGGTAGCGTCGGTCATGCATGCCAAAGGAGCTCCAACTGCGCGAGCATGGGGTGGCTGCTTGCAGCCCATTCCATCGGACAAAGGAGCTCGTCATGACTCAACTTCGCCAGCGCATGAGCGAGGACATGCAGGTGCGCAACCTCGCGCTCAACACCCAGCTCTCGTATCTGCAGCAGGTATCGCTGTTCGCTCGCTATTTCGGCAAGTCGCCGGACCTGCTCGGGCGCGAGGACATTCGGACTTACCAGGTCTATCTGACCAACGAGAAGAAGCTCGCGCCCGGTTCGATCCACACCGCCATCGCGGCGCTGCGCTTTCTCTACAGCGTGACGCTCGAGAGGGACTGGGCGCCGGAAGAGGTTCTGCCGCTTCCCAAGAAGCCGCAAAAGCTGCCGATCGTCCTCGGTCCCGAGGAAGTTCAACAATTCCTCGGCTGTGTCGTCGACATCAAACATCACGCCATCCTGACCACGTGCTATGCCGCCGGCTTGCGCATCTCGGAGGCGATTCAGCTGAAGCCCACGGACATCGACAGCCAGAGAATGGTCGTCCGTGTCGAGCAGGGTAAAGGCCAGAAGGACCGCTACGTGATGCTGTCACCCAAGCTCCTGGAGATCCTGCGCAGCTACTGGAAGGTGCGCCGGCCAGTGGCCTGGCTCTTCCCCGGCGACCGCGCTGGCGAGCCGATCACCAGGGATGCGGTGCGACATGCGTGTGCGAAAGCGCACGACCTCTCCGGCTTGTCCAAGCCGGTCACGCCGCACAGCCTACGGCACGCCTTTGCCGTCCATTTGTTGGAGGCAGGCGCCGACGTGCGCACCATTCAACTGCTGCTCGGTCACAGGAGCCTCGCGACCACCGCCCATTACCTGCGGATTGCCACCAACAAGGTCTGCGCCACGTCGAGTACCTTCGAGCTCTTGCCGCGTCCGGCGCCCACCTTGCCGCCGCCCGCCAAGCCGCAATACTTCTAAAGCGGCGCGCCGATGGCCCGCTGGGGGCCGGAAGTGGCGGACATCTTCCGCCGCTATGGCGACGCCTACCGCGCTCAGCATGATGCGTCGCTGTCGACAGCCCAGCGTCGCGTCATGACGGCGATCGAACTGTGCCGGACCGCCGCGCTCGGCGGGCACGTCGAAGCATGCGATCAATGCGGCCACCGGCGCATCGCCTTCAACAAGTTGCCGCGACAGGCCTTGTCCCCGCTGCCAATCGCTGGCCCGCGCGCAATGGCTGGAGGACCGTCGCGCCGAGGTTCTCGACACGCAGTACTTCCACGTCGTCTTCACGCTGCCGGAACCCATTGCCGCCATCGCCTATCAGAACAAGGCGCTCGCCTACGGCCTTCTCTTCCGCGCGACCGCCGAGACGCTGCGCACCATCGCCGCCGATTCCAGACATCTGGGCGCCGAGATCGGCTTCTTCGCGGTGCTGCACACGTGGGGCCAGAATCTGCTGCACCACCCGCACCTGCACTGCGTCGTCCCGGGTGGCGGGTTCTCGCCGGACGGCACGCGATGGATCGCCTGCAGGCCCGGCTTTTTCCTGCCGGTCCGCGTGCTCTCACGCCTGTTCCGGCGGCTGTTTCTGGAGCACATGGAGAAAGCCTTCGCGGCCGGCGAACTGCAGTTCTTCTCCGACTTGCAGGACCTGAGCGCGCCTAACGCCTTCCGGCGCTATCTGGCGCCGCTTCGAAAGGCCGAGTGGGTGACTTACGCCAAGCCGCCCTTCGCCGGGCCCGAACAGGTCCTCGATTATGTCGGCCGCTACACGCACCGCGTCGCCATCTCCAACAACCGCCTCGTCGACATCGAGGATGGCGCCGTTCGTTTCCGCTGGAAGGACTACCGGCATGGTGATCGGCAGAAGGTCATGACCGTCTCGGCCGACGAGTTCATCCGCCGCTTCCTGCTTCACGTCCTGCCCGAGGGCTTCCATCGCATCCGCTATTACGGCTTTCTCGGCAATCGCCATCGCGCGCAAAAGCTCGCCCGCTGCCGCAACCTGCTCGGCATGCCGGCTCCCGGGCCGTCGGTCGACCCGATCGGAAGGGACTATCGCGACCGCTACGAGGACCTTACGGGCCACTCCCTGCGGCAATGCCCGTCCTGTCACCAAGGGCAGATGATCGTCATCGAAGTCTTCGACGGCGTCACCGGACCACCGCCATACCGGGATACGTCATGAAGGTAGCGCTCGGCTTTCTTCGTCATCTATCGCCCGGACCGTTCGGCCGGAAACCGAGCCGGTCCCGCGAAGGTGCGCGCCGTCACCTCCTGGTCGCCTCTCGGCAGGGCGTGGCGTCGGTCCTCACTTGGCCGGAACCGATATATCCGTGTCGCTTTCAACCCATACGACCTGCAATCGCCGCGTCCGGGCTGCGTCTGCGGCCCACGCGATGCCTGTCCGCGGGTGCGGCCTCAATTAAATGCCCATAGCGACCACCCGTGCCGGCGGCTTAGTCCAACACGTTTTTAGCTCACCGTCGCGATCCGCCACAGCGCTCTCGCCACCCGCCTTTCTGCGCGACGCCAAGCTAAAAACGCTCTGCTTTATGTAGAAATCTACATAAGCGCGATGATCGACCATACGGTGGAACCAGTCCGCCCATGGTTGCCTATCGTTTCGAGGACAGCAGGGGTGCGGATTGCGTCGCGCGCCATCTCGCCGGATTCAACGGCATTCTGCAGGTGGATGGCTACTCGGCCTATACCAATCTGGCCAAGACGCGGGCCAAATCCGGCAGCAACGAAACGGTCAGACTGGCGGGCTGCTGGGCCCATCTGCGTCGCAAGCTTTACGACCTGCATATCAGCAAGGTCTCGCAGGTCGCGACGGATTCGCTCACCGCCATGACCGAGCTGTGGAAGATCGAGGATGAGGTCCGCGGCAAGAATGCCGATAGCCGCGCTGCGCTGCGCCAGGAAAAATCTACGGGCATCGTCGCGAGCCTGTTCGAGCTGTGGGAAACGGAACTGCGCAAGGTCTCCGGAAAATCCAAAATCGCCGAGGCGATCCGCTACGCGCTCACCCGGCGCGAGGCGCTGGAGCGCTTTCTCACGGACGGTCGCATCGAAATCGACTCCAACATCGTCGAGCGCGCCATCAGGCCCCAGACAATTACTCGTAAAAACAGCCTATTTGCCAGCAGCGAGGGCGGTGGACGAACTTGGGCGACCCTGGCCACCCTTCGCAAACGGCAAAAATGAACAACGTCGATCCGCTCGCCTGGCTCTCCCAGACCTTGACCCGCATCGCTCAACGCCGGTCCGCAGCCGAAATCGACATGCTCATGCCCTGGAACTTCAAGCCAGACGCCAACAGCTAACCGCTTACCCCCCTCCTGACGACTCAGGATCAATGATACGACTGCACACGTAGCATGACCCAAACCACCCCGGCGCTCCTCGATGCTTTTTTCCTGAGCCGTCAGCGCTCGCGGCGAGTCATGAGTCGTGCCCAACCTGGGTCCGTCAGCCGAAGCGAGATTGAGATGAAAAGCGCCCTTGACCCTTGACCGACGCCTACCCGTGTGACCCTGCCATGACCGCCCTCTCTCAGTGAATTTGCGGAACTCTCAGAACACTACGTGAGGGCTACCATTGTTCCTATTCGCCAACGGTCGGAAAAGGTGTAATCGACCAATTGATCAGGTCGACGGCATGTTGGAGTATCGCCTCGGTCTCAGCAAAGCTGGGTGAAGCGGCGATGACATATCCGATCCAGTCTCGAGAATCGCCTTTCCTGATAATGGGCGTCTTGGGTTCAACATACACTTTGACCTCGGCGACACCTGGTACATCAGCCGCCCGACTGTCACCACTGAGCCAATCGAGGGTTCCATTGCGATCAGGAACTAGGATCCGCGCGGCCGCAGTCTGCGAATGCTTTTTGCATAAATCCCATTCGTCGCCAATGACAAGCTTGATATGCTCCGTGATGAGATCGACACCATAAGCCAGCTGAATCAGTTGAGGTACGGGAGCGCCACTAAGACGCGAATTGACTTCAATGACCACTGGGCCACGCTCCGTCAACCGGAATTCAATGTTCGTTGGCCCCCAGCCAAGCCCGAGAACTCGCGAACAATTCAGTGAAACATCGGAAAAGCGCTTGTGCTCCTCATCAGGCAGCATGGCCGGAAAGGTGAATTGTCGATAGACGAAATGGGGAAGCGGGCCGAAATCAGCGGCCCCAATTCCAATAACTTTATCTCCCATTGTTTGAGCAGTATAGTGGGGGCCCTGTGCGAATTCTTCGATAAGTATCCTCGCTGGAGACCGCCATTTGTGCGTTCCGCTGAGCAGATAGCTCACATGTTCGGCTAGCTCATCGACGTCGCGGCACAATCGGACTCCGCTGCTGCCGTTACCAGCCGCGGGCTTTAGAACCACCGGCAATCCGATCTCTGCAGCAGAGCTTTCTACCTCCTTAGCAGTAGTTGCCAAGCGGTAAGCTGGCACCGGAACTCCGGCCTGTGCGAGGAGTTGTCGTTGAGCGAATTTGTCGCAACATCGTTCAATGGATTCGGGGTTCGGTCCCGGTAGATCAAAATGCCGGCAGAGCTTACAAACTGTCGCATAAACGGCCTCTCTAGCACCCGTAATGCCAGCGATGTCACAGGTCGCACGCAGCCTGGAACATTCGTGGATCAGCGCATCGAGATTGTCTGTATCAACACGGATCGCCTCAACGCTTTCCCCCGCAAGATAGTCATACTGAGTTGGATCAGCCGACAACATAATTGGATGAAAGCCAAGGCACTTGGCCGCTTGGCAGTAGAGAAGATCGGTACCCGTCGTATTTCCTTCAACTAGGATTAGTGCTCTTCTTACCATTGACTTTTACTCTGACGTTGCGACATGAGCGCAAGATGGCATCAGTTTTTCATTCGTCCCTGACCTCAGACTTTGCGGTGAGAGCGTACCATCGTCAGCGGTTTGCGGTCGTGAAGGTTTTGTAAATTTGTTTGGACGATCACCTCACATTCGATTATCCGCGATGGTCGATAAATTTCGGAGAATTGATGTTAACGGACGCCTGTTTCAGTCAGTGATCATGCTTCGCGTTCGTTCCTACTTTAGAGCCCTTCTGATTGGGGTCTTTGAGGTCAAGGTGCGCACTCAGGCAGAGTGAGGTTGCTAAAGCGCACTCTTGGAGGGCAATCATGCTTGTTGCAGCCGACCGACCCGCAGCACCCGTCGCTATCCGCACCGATCTTGGCGCGATATTCGTTTCAATGGAATTGAGTAAGTCGACGTGGCTGATCACGTCACTGTCGCCGGGCGGCGGCGAATAGATATCGAAGCACACGTTACGCGGCGGCGATATCGCGGGGCTGTTGGCACGCTTTACCGCAGCGCTTCAGGAAAGGGCGCAGGCGCGGACCAGAAAGTCCTTCCCATTGATCGTCATCCAAGAGGCCGGTCTCGACGGCTTCTGGATTGACCGCGTGCTGCGTAAGGAAGGTATCGAAAGCCATATCGTCGACCCCGCCTCGGTCATGGTCTTGCGCCGACAACGCCGCGCAAAAACCGACCGGATCGATGGTGAGACGCTGGTGCGTACATTACTGGCGGACAAGCGAGCGGAACCGCGTGTCTGCTCAATGGTCAAGGTGCCGACCCCTGAGGAGGAGGACCGTCGCCGTATCTGTCGCGAGCGCAAGGTGCTGACCGCCGAGCGGGTACTCCATGTCAATCGCCTCAAGGGATTGCTCTTCAGCCAGGGAATCGCCGACTACAAACCACTGCGCCGCGACCGACGACAGCGGCTTGAGGAGCTCAAGACTGGTGATGGCCGCCCCCTGCCTGACCATCTGAAGGCCCAGATCGCCGCGAACTCGATCGGCTTGAGTTGCTGCTCGACCAGATCAAGGCGGTGGAGGCCGAGCGTGATGCGCTTCTCACCGAGGAAAGGGCGAGCAGCCGATCGACGCCAGCACGATGACACGTTGGCGCAAGCGGATTGGACCGGAGGGTCTGGAAGAAATGCTGAAGGCGAGCGTCGAGGCGGCGCTCGACAGCGCGACCGCCAAGCCGAATTCGCTGGAGCGGATCACCGTCGACACGACGG
>NZ_JBWGIO010000045.1:0-21247 GCF_057784215.1 Mesorhizobium sp. CNPSo 4661
AAAAGATCCACAACGAGACACTGGCGCTGTGCCGCGAACAGCAAAGGTTGGAGACACACCTCGCCAGAACGGTCGGCTTTCCCTGCGCCAAGGTACGGCTTGCCGATGGTACGGAATCAACGCTCCATTCCGTGGAAGGCCTGAACGACGCGTACTCTCCCGAAATTGAAGTCGAATGGAACAGGGCGGTTGCCGACTTCGCGGCACACCAGGCGCGTTGGGATGCCGCCGATGCTGAGATCGGCTATTCGAGAGCAGACGAACTGATACGGCAATCCGAAATAGCCGAAAGCGAACTTCTGGATAATCTACCGCAGACAGCCGCTACCTCCATCGAGGGCATTTTAGCCAAGCTGCTCGTTATCTTGCATGACGGTGAGCATTGGGAACATCCCGCCGATTTCCCTTGGCCTCATATCCGTTCGGTGCTGGATGACCTCGGCCGCCACCATAAAATATCGATCCGGCGATGATCGCGATCGATCGGGCAATCGTTAGCTGACGGACCTTATAAGCGGTGAGGATGCAGCCTGCTTCGAAGGAAGCCGGATCGGAGGCAGCCCGTTACGGCCGCTTCGCTCCAAAGTTGCCCTGCTTGAGCAAGCCATCTTTGATAGGCGCGAGGCCGACCATCGTTTCTGGTTTGCCGTTTTCGCTCGCCTCGGCGGCGCGCCTGACGGACACGGCAGTAATCCTGCCGCCGTGACAGCTGCGTCTCGGTGAAGGCCAGCTTTCCGCGAATTGTGCATCACCCTGATCACAACTTGTCGCCCTCGTCTTGCGGACGCCACGAAACGGGATTGGTGATCCAGCGACTGATGTCGGATTCATGCCAGCCTGCACCGTGGATACTGATCTGGATCTGGCGTGGGAAGGTGCCTTCGGCGATTTTGCGATAGATGGTGGACCGGGACAGACCTGTCCGGGACACGACGGTTTTCAGGCGGATGATACGGTCTGGTTCGCGCATGGACACACTGCCTCCTGCTGGTTGTTTTTTGATTGCTCCTGATCAAGAGAGGACAGACACTTGCGGGCGCGCAAGCGGGTTTTCCGCGTCATAGTACCCCGGCACAGAGACGGCGGCAGATAGGACTGTCTAGAGTCCAATGCCCCGGCCCCGCCCGAGGTCGATGCCGTGGGTGAATGCGAGTTCCGCACCAAGGCGCCGACCAGAATCGACGCTGATGCCAAGGTCGTGCTTGCGGTTGGCGAGGATGGATTCAAGCTGCGGATCGCGCTCGAGGCTTTTGGCCATGTCACCCATCGCCGATCGCGTGGCCTTGTAGCCGGACATGTCACCCGCCTGATACTGGTCCTGGCTGGTGCGGTCGAGTTTGTGCCAACGCTCCACGAAATGGTCTGCGCGGCGGCCCGGATCTTTGTCCAGTCCGGTGCGGATTTCGGTTTCAAGCTGGAGGGCGCGGATGGCGCCGTTGATCCGTCCGCCGGCGGCCTCGGCGACAAGTTCCGGGCTCTTGACATAAGCCGCCTCGGCATCGCGCCAGCCATGGGGCCGCACCTCGTCGAAGGCTATTCGGGCGTCAGCCAGTTCCCGCAAACGCATCGGGCTGGCCTTGTTTCCTGCGCCCTCGTCGCTGAATATCGCGTCCATGGCGCGGGCATGACGCACGAGCGCATCGGTTCGGGCTTTCCGTAACGCCGCTTGCCCGTCCTCGGCGATCTCCCTGGCGGGCGCGGCGGGTTCGAGGCGCACTTCCTCTCTTTCCGGCCTGCGCATGGCGTCGAAGTCGGGCGCGCCATCTGCCGAAGGGCGCCGGCCGTCGAACATGTTGCGTAGCCTTTCAGGCACGACCTTGCGCACGATCTCTGCGACACGCTCGCGAAAGGTGATGCCGCGCCGCTCTGCATAGCTCTGCTCCGGGTCGATCTGCTCGTAGTCCGACGCCATGTCCTTGGCGCGGTCACGTGACAGCGTACGGACAAGCCGGTCCCGTGTCGCGAAGTCGTCGCCGCCGTAGTGCAGGTCCATCCCGTCTCGATGCCGCGACAGGCCAACGTAGCTTCCATGGGCATCCATACCCGGCGTCGCCAGGACGTGGGTTCGGTCAACCGTCATGCCCTGAGCCTTGTGGATGGTCGCGGCATAGCCGTGATCGACGTGGGCGTAGTCTTTCAGGTCAAACCGCACGTCCTTGCCGTCGTCGGTGCGCACGGCCATGGTCTGTCTGCTGACGTCTTCGATCACACCGAGCGTGCCGTTCTTCACGCCAAGCCCGCGCTCGTTGCGCAGGAACATGACGCGGTCGCCGCTTGCGAAGGTTCTTGCGCCGCGTTCGACATGGACCTGAACATCGTCGCCGAGATCGCCGGCAAAGCGCATGCGCTCGCGCGCTGCCTGGTTCAGGGCGCGCACCTCATCGTTTGTGTGGGTGAGGATGATCCGGCTTGCGTCTGGCTCTGCCTGCCTGTCGCGATCCCAGCGCTCGACCAGATCGCTTCGCGCCTCATCGCGCGTCGTGGCCTGATGCACCATGCCTCTGTCGTCGTAGGCGCTAATCGCGGCACTGATCCTGCCGGTTGCCAGGTCACGCGTTGCGTCGCGCTGCCAGTCTTCGATCTGCCGGCGCACCTGGCCGATCTCGACGCCGCGATGACGCTCATGGATCGAACGGAATGCGGCGCCGGCCTCGATCGCCTGCAACTGCTGCGGATCGCCGACCAGCACGACCTTTGCGCCGACGTCCGCCGCATGGGAGAGCACGCGCTCCAACTGACGCGTGCCGACCATGCCGGCTTCGTCGATCACCAGGACATCACGCGCGGTGAGAAGATCCCTGCCCTGTCCCCAGCCGTGTTCCAGGCTGGCGATGGTGCGCGACGAGATGCCTGATCCGCTTTCGAGATTCTCGGCCGCAATGCCGGAGAGTGCGGCGCCTTTAACCTCGTAGCCCGCCACCGCCCATGCCTGGCGTGCAACGCCCAGCATGGCGCTCTTGCCCGTTCCGGCAAAGCCGACAATGACACCAAGACTTCGACCATCGGTGATATGCGCAAGCGCATGGGTCTGCTCGCCCGAAAGGACAAGCCCGCGTTGCGCAGCCCGCGCCAGAGCTGCCTCGCGATGTGCCTCACTCACCGCGTGTCGCTCGTCCCCGGCCATGCGTTCCGCCGCGTGGTGCAGGCGCTCTTCGGTCTCGATCATCTGTCGGGTGGTGAACCGGCCTTCGCCGCGCCCGTCCTTGCCGAGTTCGACCAGATCGGGTGCGTTGCTGATGGCTGCCACCACCGCGTTGAACTGCTCCATTCCGTCGCTGTGTCGATGCGCAAACTTCGCAATTTCTTTTCGGGTGAACGTCGATTGCTGATGGGTGATGGCATCGAGCGCCACGGATGGATCGGCAATGATGCGCGCGCCATTGTTGCGCGCGATCTCGCGATGCAGTTCGGCGCGATCTGCTTCAATGTCACCAGCTTCAAGGCCACTGCCCTCGATGCGTTGGGCCGGAGCACCGACCTGGGTTTGCGGCTCCAGCGCAATGCCCTGCGCTTCCAGACTGCGATGATCAATGCGCGAGTCGATATCGAGTTCGGCCAGGCGCTCATTGGCCAGCTCCGCCCACCGCTCGCGCCAGCGCTCGACCAGCTGGGTAGCATTCCAGTCTCGAACCTTGGCACCAAAACCGTTCTCGTCTGCGGTCCGCATGGTCAGCATGACATGAGCGTGCGGTTTGAGACTGCCATCCTCCGCCCTGTCCCAATGCACATTGAGATCAGCGACCATGCCCTTGTTGACAAATTCGGCCTGAACAAAGTCGCGCGCCAACTCGATGCCTTGCCCTTCGCTTAGTTCGCGTGGAAGAGCAAACTCCACCTCGCGCGCGAGCTGTGCATCCTTGCGTACCTCGAACGCCTCGACAGCGTTCCACAGCCTCTCGCGGTCGCGCCAGGCCTCCGGCGCATCCTCCGGCAACATCACCTCGGAATGGACGACACCGCGCTTGCTGGAAAAGTCGTGGCTGCGTTCGATGCGCTCGTCGCGCAGCCGCGACGCTGAACGGTAGGCAGCCGACGCCACAGCACTTGAGCCTGCCTTGCGGCCAATGACCTTGACGTGAAGATGATAGATCGCCATCGCGACCAGATCATTTGCACGGCAAAGCGCACGTCGGCACGACGTATAAGCGCGCCCTCCCTCGAAAAATTCTCGGGATGGACCAGCCCGTCCGGGACAGTCTCGGCAACCCTGAAGCCTTCCAGCAGTCGCTCTCCTATCATCGGCGCATCGACAATCGATGGAGACAGCCATGCGCAAACCACGGGACTTCGACGCGGAACTGAAGGCACTGGAAGACAAGGCGCGGGAACTCAAAACGCGAAAGGTGCAGCAGCTTGGCGAACTGGTGATCGCCACCGGAGCCGATCAACTCGGCACCGACGAATTGGCCGGCGCGCTGGTCGCAATCGCCGAGACCAAAGATGCCGGAAAGCGCGAGGCATGGGCCAAGCGTGGGGCGACGTTTTTCGAGAGCCGGTCCCGGCGAACTGCTCAGGCGTCTGGAGGCAACAGGCGTAGCGCTCCGGCGCAACAAGGCAACCCACAATCGCCTCCAAGCGATTCTGGCTCGCAATGACATGCGCACCTGGCAGGTGGAGCGCCGCAAACGCACCCGACACCTGATCGAACTCGGCGGTCTCGTCGTCAAGGCAGGCATCGTCGAGCTGACCAATGATGATCGCGCCATCATCTATGGCGCGATGCTTTGGATCGCGGAGAAGCTCCAAAGAGAGGACGCCGAACGCGCACGAGTTCGCTGGGCTCAAAAAGGGAAAGATGCTTTACGCGGGCAGGTATGAACGGCTGAAAAGCTGGCGAATGTAACTCTTTTGGGTCGATCGGCGGGCGACGCGGAGACCTCAAATATCGCAGCGTCGCCCGCTACGCGCCGGCAGTCGACTTGAAGCTCTAGAACCTCAAAGGCTTCGATCGGGAGAGCGGGCTTTGCCGTTAGCCGGATTGCCACGTCTATAGGCGCGCGTATGACACGGGGAGGAGGTTGCCGATCACGTCGGCGAGGCGCTTCGGCCCTTACGTCCTGGGGGCTGCCCTTTACGGCTTCCAGCCTTTCGGCATCTCAGTCTCTTTCGATTTCGTCATGGTTCACAACGAATTACCGTCGTCGTCCGTCTCGTCCTTCACGAAAATCCTTATGATGTGCTCGGGAAACTTGGCCCGTTCGATGGCCAATTGCACATCATCGACATGGCGCTTTTCGGCTTCCGTCAAAATCCGCTTTTTTGCTCATAAGAACTCCCATGCCTTCCGGTAAGTATATAGGGGTGCGGCGAGCGGCTCGACATTCGAGCGGTGGCCGATGACAGCCCGTCATATTCAAGCTGAGACGACTATCCGCGTTGCTTCCTGTTGCGTCAGAGCTATAAGCCGAACATGTCTGCCAAGCTCGCCCTTTACTCCTCGATCATTCGCTCAACCAACGAAGCCGCCCTGCGCTCCGATGTGACGCTTGGTGGGAGGCTTCTGCTGGAGAGATCGGGAGACGTTGTTGTCAGCTATGCGCCTTTCGAGCACATCGAGCGCGAAGCGCGTGTCGTTATCGTCGGCATCACGCCGGGCGCGCGGCAAGCTGGTAATGCGCTTATCGAGCTGCGTCGCAGGCTAGTTGCGAGTGACACGGACGAGTCAGCGTTGGCTGCCGCAAAAGCGTTCGCATCCTTTTCGGGTCCGATGCGCACGAATCTTGTGGCGATGCTAGACCACATCGGGCTGGCGGGCTGGCTAGGGATAACCTCAACCGCGGTTCTGTGGTCAACTCATAAGCAACTAGTCCACTTCACTTCGGCGCTGCGATATCCCGTGTTCGTGGGATCCGCGAACTACAACGGACAGCCGCCCATGACGTCGCATCCGTTGCTCAGGCGTATGATCGATGAGTTCCTCCGCGAGGAGGCCGTAGCGCTTCCGAAAGCTGTCTGGATACCGCTTGGGCCGAAGGCGGCAGACGGAGTCAACCACCTCGTGAAGTCTGGGACAATTGCACGGTCTAATGTGTTAGACGGGCTACCGCATCCGAGCGGCGCAAATGCGGAACGCATCGCCTATTTCCTTGGTCGTAAATCACGAGAAGCGCTGTCCTCCAAAACCGATCCTAACACTCTCGATGTAGCGCGGACGCGCCTCAAGGGCTTGGTATCGCGACTTCCAGCTTAAGGTGTTGCACCCTGCTAGAACCATGCCCTCAGGTTCGGCTGATGGCGTCCAGGCGGTCAACTTCGATCTTGATTTGGTGGAGTTTCACATAGCCGGAACAACTCAAGTGCAAAATTTCTATGATCATCCAAGCCACCCACTGGCTTAGCTGGGCGACGTCTTCTTCCGTGATATGTTTGTGGTCGGCCCGGTGAACTGCAAGAGATCTTAGGTCGTAGAGGTCGCTTATTTTCTTCTTCAGCGTTGTGTACTCTGAGAAGTGGACGAACCGAAACCCGCCATAGGTAAGTATGCTGGCAAGGCCAGATGAAACAGACTGTGTGACTCTGTCCTTCTCCAGTGAAAAGAATGCCTCCACGCAGCTCCAAAATTTGACAATTCTCATGACAAGCGGTGAGTCTCGGTGCGCGTCAGAGAACCAGAAAATCGCCCTTTCGACCGCTTCTTCGACCTCTGTTTTGTCGCTCTTCTGTAAATTCGTTGCTGCGAGTTGGATCATTCGCATGGCATCGGAGCCATCCGCCAGCTCCGTGTCTACTGAAAATGGTTGGCCTCTTGGGGATGGAAAATGAGTGGTGACGTGGTTATCGGCTTGGCTCCAAGACATCCAAACCGAGTCGCCGGGGGCATCCTCCGGAGTCATACCCGTACCGATACGAAACCCTGCAGCACCATTCTCGTATCTGGCAGCCGCAGCGATTGCGACTAGGCCAACAATTAATGCAGCGTTTTGGGCGAACAATCGCGCCGCCATTTTTTCTGTTCCCACAGAGGTACCGTGCAGCCATAAAGTGCCAGCACGGGCTTGCAACATGGGCGGATCTGGATGCTTATCGTAGGCAATTTGGGCCGTATCTAGAACCGAGACAGGACTTTTTAGGACCGCCATCGAGCCGAATTTGAAAGTGTCCGCTTTCTCCAAATTCACTCCGAAGACCCGCACAATAAACGAGTATTCGCGTATTCTTTTGGACACTATCCCGGATATCGCATCGAGCACCTCATCTGCGCTATCTGGCATGATCTTTTTCGAGAAACAGTCTTGGACAACGCTGCGCCATGCGCTCCAAACGTCAGAGTACTCCGCCTTGCCGTCGAAATAGTCATGATCGACCAGTAGTTCCACCGATTTTCGAAAGTTGTCTAGGCCGAAGTCGGTCAGGTAAATGTACTTTCTATTCTCGAGGCGAATTTCTCGCACGAGCGTTCGGTCGCGCGGTATCTCAGCAAATGATTTCGGGACGATAAGAGATTTTGGCTTGAAGATGTTTTCAGCGCAGGAGAGCAGAATGCGCTTTTCCTTCGGCGTGAACGGTTTTCTCATGCGCCAGATGCCTGCATTGTCCTCAGTTGGATCAAAGCTATAACTTGCAGAGATGAGCAAATCCGAAAAAATACGAGAAATGGCGAAATCGGGCATGAGCACGGCGGAGATAGCTCGTGCCCTCGGCATTCGCTACCAGTTCGCCTACGGCGTGCTTCGGAACGCAGGCTCCAATGTTGGGGATGGGCCACTCCCACCTCTGTTGCGGCAACTGCAAAACCAAGCAAGCCGCCCCTTTTTGTGAGCGATCTCACGGCAGCTGGCTTTGAGCACGTCGGCAGTTGGATACTTTCGCCAGAGCAGCGGTTAGTCATCGACCGAGAGCTGCCCAAAGCGGTGCGTGTGTATGCCTTTGCTAAGAACGATGTCGTTGTGTACGTCGGGGTAGCAAGCATGGGGCTCGCCAAACGCCAGGGCGCCTGTAGGGCGCTAAAGCGCGCCCTACGGCGCGATGACGACACAAGTCGAGTGGGTCGAGCGGCAAAAAGGCGCGACGATGCGAACTGCGCCTCAGAGAGCGTTCGAAGGTAAAATCAGTCCTTCGCCAGCCGCTTGTCTAGGTTTGCTGTTGGTCACCAGATAAAGTAAGATTCCTGCTTTGGTAGGAGGAATGCGTGAGGAAACGCGATTTATTAATAACCGCCATAGCTCTTTGCTTGGTCCTTATGTGGTTCGCTACGCCATTTGTTACTGCGAACCTACCAGAGGTGTCGCCAGCGTCAGGTCTTGCGGGCGAAACTTTTGGCAGCATAAATGCGCTATTCTCCGGTCTGGCGCTTGCAGGTGTAGTCGCAACACTGTTCTTCCAGCGTCAGGACGCCGTATCCCAACATGACGCGCTCCGCAGTACTATTTACGCAACAGCTTTCAGTGCAGTTCTTTCCATTTTGCAAACTGAGAAAGTCATCGCCGCGAGACGACACGTAATGGAGGCTATTGGCTCAAAACCCGTTGAGAAATGGAGCGACCAAGACCGCGAAATGGCTGACGAAGTGATCCGCACTTTTGATCTGGCAGGCGTGATGGTCCAGTACAAGATGCTCCCACCAGAACTCGTGGTTGATAACTGGGGAAACCCGTTGCGTAAAACCTGGATTGTACTTGAGAAACGTGTTTTGCAGATGAGGGTCGAGCGCAAGGCAAGTGAGGTCTTTGACAACTATGAAGCTTTGGCTAGGGAGGCGCTGAAATATGAGAGGGCCGTTGAATCATTCCGTGAGAGGTCTGTCCTGGCGATGGCTGAAAGGCATGAGGAGTTGATGGGCCGCTCGCTGAAGTAGCAGGGTCTATTTGATCTTCAAACGGGCTTAGACCGAGATGTACGGCGCAGTGGTTGGCGTCGGACCAGATCGATGGAAGCAGTCGCCTCGGGCCGTCTAACGGTGGCTGCCCCCCAGTGGATGGGTTCGACATCCGCCGTAAGGCCGGTTTCGACGTGCGGCGACCCGGCAAACACAGCACGTGGCCATGTTATGTGGCAGGTCGGCCTAATGGCCCTTGGCCCCGAACCCTAGGCCTCTAGAAGAACGGTCAAATGAATAATCGTTGTTCGCAATTGCACTAGCTGATTTTCCCGAATAGGAACGCGGGACATCAATGAGGAGACTGAATTAGATGGACGATTCGAGCGAGCAGATGAACGCTGATCTGCTGGGCCTGACTGCAGACATTGTCGCGGCATATGTGCAGAACAACGCGACGCCGGTAGCCGGTCTCCCGGATTTGATTGCCAGCGTCAATTCTGCCTTGTCAGGCTTGATCGAGCCGGTCGCCCCGCCGCCAGCATTGCTCACTCCCGCGGTCAATCCGAAGAAGTCGGTA
Source organism: Mesorhizobium sp. CNPSo 4661 (assembly GCF_057784215.1). Classification (NCBI taxonomy): domain Bacteria; kingdom Pseudomonadati; phylum Pseudomonadota; class Alphaproteobacteria; order Hyphomicrobiales; family Phyllobacteriaceae; genus Mesorhizobium; species Mesorhizobium sp. CNPSo 4661. The sequence goes on from NZ_JBWGIO010000045.1 coordinate 9,336, forward strand.
TTTCCTGACTACATCGTCAGCTTGGAAGATGGGCGCAAATTCAAATCCATGAAGCGCCACCTCGGTTTGTTGGGCATGACGCCCGACGAGTACAGAGCCAAGTGGGGTCTGGCGAAGGACTATCCGATGGTTGCAGCGAGCTACGCAGCACAGCGATCCGCCCTTGCCAAGTCCATTGGTCTGGGCCGCAAGGCAGGCGTCAAAATAGCTCTCAAGAAGGCACCGGCAAAGCGGAAGGCAAAGGCGTAGGAAGCCTCTTGGGAGTGGGCACTTGCGTCAGGAGTAGCCACTCCCTGTCGGGCAGGTTGCGACACGGTATTGAAGATTAGGCCCGCAGAGGGGCTGCTGGAAAAGCTATCCAAGATCGTAAAGGTGAACCTGAGTCTAAGGGACTTGTTTAAGTCTTGATGGAAAAACCAGTAACCTACAAGATGAACCTTGGACGCCCGCCGAACCGCTCACTTGGGCTTCGCCTTTAGGTTCAGACTCACCGAGGTGCATTGGCAGCGCAAAGACTCCGGGCTGCCGCCGCGCGGCGTGACATACAGCCAGGACTGGCAGTCCTTGCATCGAAGGCATTCAAGCAGCTCCCTGAACGCCGCGACGACGGGCTCGAAGTCCTTTTTTCCGAAGTTGGCCCATTCGTTGTAATGCACAGCCTTGTTAACGGCCCATTGTTCGACGTTGCTCGCGCCACTTGAGCCGGAAAGTGTTGTTTTGCGCGCCAGCGCTGCCTCCTTTGCAGCGACATTCCCCCATGATTGCGCTACATCAGCAGCCTTGCCGTATAGCTCCTTGCTACGCGAGAGGACGCTGGGAAGCAGGTCGCCCAGCTCATAGCTGCCATCCGCCCGAAAGACAGGGCGCGCGCCGAGCTGGTCCGCGAGCTGACGCGAGGCGTATTCGAGATGGTGACGCAGCCCGTGGGCCGCCGTCTCCACCTTTCCCTTAGCGAGAGCAGCAGCGATCTCATCCCAGATATCTACGTTTGACTCGACTAAGGGACCTGTATCCACTGTCCAACTGTGGAACGCGAGCGAAGTCTTTGCGGAGACAAGCCCGGCCGATCTCATCTGTTCAGCCCAGAGGCGGTCGTGGGTCGTGATGATGAACTGCGTGTCTGGAAAATGCGTCTTCAGAAGCTTGCAGAACTCGCGGCGGTGACCCGAGTCGACTGACATCACAACATCATCGAGCAGCGCGATGGTGAAGTTCTTCTCGAAAAGGCGTTTCATGAGGGCGAGATAGAGGCACACACCCATGCCATCCTGATGCCCTTCGCTGTGGTACGCGCCGGGCGGAAAGAGACCGCGCTCATAGAAGTTCACATCGAAATCGAGCCGTCCTTCGCTTGGCGTCAGCTTGGCGGTGAATTTGGCCTCATCGTCGCCATTGATCAGCCGATAGAAAGTGCTGAAGTCCTCCTGCACGTCGTCATAGAGCGCGTTCAGTTCGTCTTCCATGGCGCGGCAATAGGCATCGTAGGTGGCTTTCGCGGAATCGCTCGCGAGCTTCGCCCTCTCGTTGTTCCGCAGGGCGTCACGGTAGTCATTCAGGCGAAGCTGCGCCGTTGTGAGAAACGTCTGCGCTTCAACGGTCGCGCTCTGATCAGGCTTTGCTTCGATCCTAGATTGCAACGCGGAGAGCCCTGCAAGAAAATCTGAAGGCATCCTGGACCATCCCTCGACCAAGCGCTCTTTTATCCCCATCAACCCATCGAACGTTGAAAGCTGCCCTTTCAACTCCCGCAGGTCGGTGCCCCACGCGGTAGTCAGGTCAACGAAGGATCCGGCGTTCTCAATTTTTGCGACGATGAGTGTCTGTCTGAGCGAGCCTAGCAATCCTTCGACATGCCCAGCCAGCACAGTCCCGCTCTTGATCAGAGCGGACTGAAGGTTGCCCGCGTCCTCCGATTTGGCGAGCTTTGCCTGTAGATGGCCCAGCAGGTGGGCCTCATCGGGCCACATGTGATCGCATAGCGGGCACTCGGGGCCATCGATCAGGTCAAGACCCCTCTCGACGAGGGACCGCCGCTGCAGGGCCTGCAGCAAGGCAGGATCATTCTGCAGCATTGCAATGCCGGACAGAATATCAGCCGCATCCGCTTTTCCGACGTTGGCAAGCGTGTCCAGCGCGTCGGACATGGCCTTGAGATCGCGCAGCACGGATTGCTTGTTGAATTCGGGCAGCTTGTCCGCGTCCAACAATCCGGTGTCCAGCCGCGTCTCGGGTGTCAGTTTTTCAATCTTCTGAAGGCTCAATGCTTCGCGCTTTGGATTTGCCGCCGCCAATAGCTCGGCAGCCCCGAATGTCGCGATCTGTAGATGACGCTGGAGCGTCTCCCGGCTGATTTTCACGAGATTAGAGGTGTTCTTGTGGCCAGTCTGGAGCTTGTTCTGCGCCGTGTTGAGCGCTGACCGCGTTTGTCCGATCTCTTCGAGCTTCAGGATCGCCTGGATTTCCTCGGAGCGCTTCGTCGGCTCGACCAGAATAAAGCGTAGGATGTCACGCCGGGCGAGCGTGATCTCAGGGTGATCCGCAATCTCATCAAGCGCCGCCTTCACGTCGGCATCGGCAGGCACGATCTTAGGCTTTCCGGGCTCGGAAACCTTGCGAGTGATCGTAGCTGACTTGCCAAGAGCGGGAATGAGGACCTTCAGTTCAACGAAAGCGGCATCCGGGAACTTTACCTTGTCCACATGCGGCCCGTGCTCGGTAACTGACAGGCCTTTGGTGCCCCTGCCGGTGAGACGACCGATCTCCCCGGTAAGCCCAAATTCAATCGCGTCGATGACGCCGCTTTTCCCGGTGCCGTTGGGACCGGAAATCGCGAAGGTTTCCGTCCCGAAGTCGATGTCGAGCTTACGGATTCCGCGGACTTCTTCGATGTGAGCGGTCTCTAGCTTGATCACTTCACATCGCCGCCTACAGGTGCCGAGAAGATTTTCAGGAAGTCGTCAGCCTTCGGTTTTTTGCCATTCGCTAACAATTTCCGTATCTGCTCGATCTTGTCGCAATCGACCTTCTGCCCTTCGGCAAGTGTTGCGAGGAACTTGTTGGCAATGTTTTGCTGCAGCGTTGGCATCTGGCCTCTTTTTCGGCTCTGAGCGGTCAGGCATTCTCGCGACGAGATGTCATGAGACCTTTACAATCGGTAATACGAGTCGCCCATACACCATTCTTCTGCCAACCAAGAGAACTTGGACGTTGATGAGCTTTCGCCCAGTGAGGTAAGCCCCTGCCAGAGACGAGTCAGTCAGTTTTGGGTCTGGCGAGATTGCAAGCACGATGAACGAGACGCGCGTTCGAGGGGATCGTCGCTCCGCCTCTCCAGTATTGGTCTACATGATCAACCATAGCATCATTGATAGATTTAATGTCGTTCCCGCAGATGCGGCATGTACTGTCGGTGTCATAAAGTTCTTTTTTTAATGACGCGGTGAACGCTCGCTTGGGGTCCAACCCGCTAGCGCTCGCCATGAGCGCATCGAGACGTGAGGTCCAAGCGTCAAAGGCGTATTTGATGTTCTTCGTATCACCGGTGGATTTCGTGATGGCGTCCAGCCAACGTTGATCCTGCAGCAGGTCGAGATACTCCTCCCTGATGGCGTCAGCGTTTTGCGCGATTTGGGCCGTGTCGAACGGAGCAAGCGAGGTCGCAATAACTTGGAAGATTGACGCATTGGGCTTTGGAGCCCATTCGCCACCGCCCTTGTGATCTGTCTTGCGAATGCGAAACGCATTCGATCCGAACACCGTGAAGGAGTTGCGCATGGCGCGCTTAAAACGCTTCTCAAAATCTGCGAGGATTTCGTCCGACGGGTTTCGATGGCTCTCGAAGAACCGGTTCAGAAAGGCCTTAATTCCGGAGGTAACACGATCATATTTATATTGATCAAACGCGAGAAAGCGCAGAACCAAATTTCTATCAAGCATACGATCACTGAGGTTCCTCATGTTGATCGCTTTGTGAAAATCCGGATTCGCCGCCAATTCCCTGAGCTTGTCGTTTAGTTTTCCCCTATATATGCAATTTCTAATTTCCATCTCATTGAGCGACATTCCGCCTGTATTAATGCGCTCGAAAGTCGAAAACCGTAAATCTTGAGGCGTGTTCTCGGACAACTCAAAGCTTGTTATAACTGCATCCTCAAGTTGCGATTGCATTTTTGTATCAAGTTCACCGAATTTCTTCCCGTTTAATTCTGAAAAGACCTCCAGCTCTTTGAGTCGGAATTTACCCTCGAAGAAATTGAAAATTGTAGTTAAACGCTGAACACCGTCAATCACCTCGTATTTCTCATCCTTTGTGCGGGATAGGAATATCACGGGAATCGGTATCTGCATGAGCAAAGACTCGATGAGGAAAGATGGCCTTTTGCCCTTCCAAACGTAATCTCGTTGCCAGTCCGGATTGAGGTTCAGGCGGCCCTGCTGATAGAGGCGATGATAGTGAACCAGCGGGAAGTCGCGCGTCTGCATGATAGCGCGCCGCTGGTTTTCGGGAATTTGCAGCTGGCCTTCGTCAAGCCCTTGTTCATCCTCGACTTCAGGTTCTGTAGTAGCGTTATTCTCGACGTCGGCGAAAATATCATCAGCCATAGCCGCAGCCCTCCCTTTTCGTCGAACTCTATATCATTGTCTTTAGCTAAAGAAACAGTCGGCAAGCTTGATGAGTAGCGGCCATTTGCCCTTGATGGCCCGATCCCACCCTACCGGAGTTAGAACCCTGACCGGAGAATGAGTTTGTGCAACCCGTTTCCGCGCGCCGAAGTCCACGTCAAAATCACCAGATTTTCCCCTAATGACTCGACTTATCGCCACGTTTCTTGCAGCACAACAAATCCCACACACTTCGTGGCGGCCTTGTTGGCCGGGGTGAAGACGGACTTCCTCCGGTACGCGACGACGGGCTCAACAATTTGTAAGATCTTGTGGTCTGATTCCGATCAGACCGTGCAGGATGAGAACTGCGCGACTCCAAGGGCAGCTGGCATGAATGAACTCTTCGACAGGATAGCAAGGCGCAACGACAAGCGGACGGAGTCTGAGATTCAGGCTGATGTTCGGCAATTCATACTGAGCGCCCCGCTCAATCTAGATGACGACGATGTGAAAATCGTCTCACTTGAATCTCAAACTGGCGACCGTAGGCGCATCGATGTCGAGGTCGGTTCTACAGTCATTGAGATAAAGCGCGATCTGCGGAAGGGGAAAGTAAAAGCAGACGCGGTCGAGCAGTTGGCGGGATATGTCGAGCTGAGGATGAACCAGACAGGCCTACGGTATGTCGGCGTCCTCACAGATGGCACAGAATGGCTCTGCTACGACCTAATTGATGGCAATCTACGAGAAGTATCAGCGATCTTGGTCGAACCGACTGTGGTGGGCATGGAGAGGTTTACCGTCTGGCTAGAAGGCGTTCTAGCCACCGCACAGAACATAGCCCCTACTCCGCGTAATATTGAGATGAGGCTCGGCTCCGGAAGTAGCTCCTACCAACTAGATCGAGCGTCAATGTCATCGCTCTACCGACAGAGCAAGGCCAACCCCACCGTTCAGATGAAGAGGACGCTTTGGTCTCGTCTGTTGACCTCTGCTCTCGGAACCGCGTTTGAGGACAGCGACGACCTGTTCATCGAACATACCCTTCTGGTGAATACGGCTGAAATCATCGCCCATGCGGTCCTTGGCCTTCCAATTCAGTCAATTAATCCTGCTGCGTTGCTGGCAGGCGAGAAATTCGATGAAAGCGGCATCCATGGAGTGGTGGAGCCGGATTTCTTTGACTGGGTTGTTGAGGTAGACGGAGGCGACGTTTTCGTAAGAACCCTCTCAAAACGTCTCGCGCGCTTTGATTGGAGCAAAGTCGAGCAGGACGTGCTTAAGGTCCTCTATGAAAGCGTTATCGGTGTCGAGACGAGACAGCGCCTTGGAGAATACTATACTCCCGACTGGCTGGCAGACATCATCGTACAAGAAACGGTGCCTGACCCCCTGAATTCGCGTGTGCTCGACGCGGCCTGCGGCTCCGGGACCTTCCTCTTTCATGCGATCCGCAGATACATCGCTGCGGCCGAGACGAAAGGCACATCCGTTGGAAAAATAATCGACGGCGTTACTGCGCATGTAATTGGGATGGATCTGCATCCTGTGGCTGTCACGCTGGCCCGCGTCACATACCTGTTGGCCATAGGAAGGCAAAGGCTGCTTGATCCAGATCGCGCAACTATACGTATCCCCGTATATCTCGGCGATAGCCTTCAGTGGCAGGACCAGAACGTCGATCTCTGGGCGGCCGGGAATTTGGTTATTCGAGTGGAAGACAAAAAGGACCTTTTCGGCAACGAACTTTCCTTCCCGGACGCGCTATTGGACAATGCCACCCGGTTCGATGAGCTTGTGACCGAGATGGCCAACAAAGCTTCCGCGCGCAAGCCGGGTTCGGCGGCACCGTCATTGAATGCGGTTTTCCAGCGTCTCGCCGTGCCGGACAAGTTTAGGCCGACAATTGAGGCGACTTTTAAAACAATGTGCCGACTTCACGATGAGGGTCGGGATCACATCTGGGGTTATTATGTCCGGAACTTAGCGCGCCCACTCTGGCTTTCACGCCCGAATAACCGCGTTGATGTCCTGCTGGGAAATCCGCCGTGGCTGGCATATCGCAAAATGACCTCTGATATGCAGACAACATTCCGCGCGATGAGTGAGGACCGAGGCCTCTGGGCGGGCGGAGAGCTCTCGACGCATCAGGACTTGTCGGGATTGTTCGCCGTCAGAGCCTGCGAGCTCTACCTCAAGGTCAACGGTAGGTTCGGACTTGTGCTGCCGAACGCCGCAATTGACCGGGAACACTACTCCGGGTTCCGTAGCGGCTATTATGGTGACGGTTCAGGTAACGCCGCCGTGGCCTTTGATCCGTCGTGGGATTTGCGACGTATCAGACCACACTTCTTTCCGCGCGCCGCATCCGTGGTTTTTGGAACGCGTGTACAGCACACACGGGAAACCAAGGAAGGTGAAGGCACGTGGGTCGGACGCAAGATGCCGTTGAAAGCCGAAATCTGGACCGGCCGACTATCAGGTTCGAACATGCCCTGGACAGAAGCTAGTAAGACCCTCACCCGCACGCAGGGAGAAGTTAAACTTGTCGGACAACTGACCAAATCGCCATACAATCCAGCATTTAGCCAAGGTGCCATCTTTGCTCCGAGGCTAGTTTTCGTAGTCGTGGAACAGCCCGCAACATCGCTAGGCGTTCCGGCTGGCAGGAAGTCGGTACGATCCTCCAGAACAGTGCAAGAGAAGAAACCTTGGAAGCAGCTGCCTGACCTCAATGGGGTTGTCGAAACTGAATTCATTCGCCCTTTCTACAGTGGGGATAATGCCTATCCATACCGATTGGGGGACGCACAAACGGTAGTTCTCCCCTTGCGCAAAAGTGGGATCTTGTCGCCATCCCAGATCGAGCTTCACCCCGGGCTGAACCAATGGTGGAGTCGGGCCGAGGCGCTTTGGATGGAGCATCGGTCAAGCGAGCGCCTAACGCTCATGCAGCAGTTGGACTTTCAGTCCAAGTTGTCCAATCAGTTGCCAATTCCACCATTACGAATTGTGTATAATGCGGCTGGGATGCACCTGATGGCTGCAAAAGTGAAGGATTCGCGAGCTGTGGTCGCAAGTGGACTCTATTGGGCATCCATGGAAACGGAAGACGAGGCCGACTACCTGTGCGCGGTTCTGAATGCGCCCGTTACAACTGACGCGGTGCGGCCACTTATGTCCTACAGCAAGGACGAGCGTCATATACACAAGCATGTCTGGGAAGTGCCCATTCCAAAATATGATTCCCAGATTGCATCACATCGTCGCCTGTCGGAGCTTGGAAAGCGCGCGGAAGAGATTGCGATAACCTTTCCTGCCGACCCCAAACTCCATTTCGCGGCAACGAGACGGCATCTCCGCGCTCACATTGCAGCGACTAAAGAGGGTGAGGAGATTAACGAGATCGTATTGGAACTGCTGGGCTAAGCCTCATTTATTGACTACCCGTTCGTGCCCATCGGGGTGGCCGTCGGGCTCGGGCTGGGTGCAACTGACATCGGCTCAGCCACGCGGCTAGTAGCCGGGTTCAGGGCCTTTTCAAGCAGCACCGATATCCTCGGCTGGGTCCGCCGCCAGATGATCGTATCGCTAGGTCGTGGCGTGGTCATTATGGCCTATCAGCGCTCCTACAATCATGAGAGGGGTACCGCTTGTCACGCCTACGCTCGCGAACGAATGCCTCAGATCATGTAGCCGCGCCTTTGAGAGGCCGATGCGTTTGCGAAACGATGACCATATCCACGGAGTGCCGACATAGTGGCCGTCGCCCTTAGCCCCCGGAAAAACAAACCCTTTGTCCGACGAGGCTTCTCTGAGCGTTTTCAGAATCGCTAACGCAGCGCCCCTCTAATTGAAAGCTAATCACGAGCAGCACGACCGTGCCTGTCACCAACCAAATGGTTTGATCGGAAATACCGAATGCGTTTCTTGCGATAGCAGGGGGCTTAAACCCCATGTCGCGCGCGCGTGCTGCGCAGATTGATCCCTAGGATTCGCGCCGCGCTCCATCAACACATCTTTGAATTTCTATTCCAGGAGGGTAGCCTCGTAACTAGCTGCTTGGGTGGAGGGACAAATGATCAGATACCTAGTCGGGTGCCTTGTGGCGCTATTTGCATTCGTTGGATATGTGTTCGCTGCCGACCTCCCAGCAACCCCCAGCTTGGACCAGTCCATGGTGATTGGATCATATGGTGTGGCTGTGTCTGTGGCGCGCGGCTGCAGCAACGCAACCGGTCCAGCGGAAATCTATATTTCACGAAGCCCGTTCGCACCGCCTGGACTGAGGGCGCGCAACGAATGTGGCAACCAATCGGCAATTGTGATCGAATCTGACGGCACCATGCGCTTTGTGAACTGGAGGAACGTCACCGCAACCTACGATCCGCAGCTTTCGGTGATTTTCTTTTCAGATGGCGCAGCTTGGGTGAATAGAAGGGGCTTCGCCTACCTAGGCAAATATCCGACGGTGGTTGGAGGCGGCTGCCACAGCAAGCACGGATTTGCCCGCATTGGTGCCTCAACCAACAGTGGTCACGTAATAGCAATCAACGAATGCGAAGAGTCATCGCGCCTGCTCGTACACCCGAACGGCCGCATCGAAGCTGTCAAGTGGAAGCTTACTGCAAAGCTACTTAGCGGCGGGCGTACGGTTCAATGGTCTAACGGCGTCATATGGTCGAGGTAGCCCCGTCGCGATAGCGCTCCCACGCCTGCCTTAGGGTGACACCTGTCGGGGTGTTGTCAGGTTGCGCTGCTTCATCTTAACATGCCTGTCTCCCGGTGCCGGGGCGAAAGCATGGTGGCCGTTTCCAAGCGTCCGCGTGCCTCTACTCGGTACGGACGACGCGAAGGACAGCCTCCACCCCGGCTGGATGCCTCATGCCGTCGCATGCTGTCTAAATCAATAGCACCCTGCATGATGGGCTTTTTGGCGGGTAAGTTCTAAAATTGGCTATAAGTTATTGATTTTGTTGATGAACTGGCGGAGAGAGCGACAGCCATATTGCTGTCTCATGTCGTCTCAACCAATGAAAATAATAAGGCAATATCAATGCCTTAATCTAAAATAGCTGTCTCGCGCCGTTGCAATCTGTATCATCCAATGCCACTATTTTTGGCGGGTAAGATGATGGGATTGAGAAATGCCGAAGATCGCGAAGGAACTTTCAGCACTAGCCGTCAAGAACTTGAAACACCCCGGATCGACCACAGCGCGCAACGCTGTGTTTGCTGTTGGCGGTGTTGCCGGGCTCATGCTCCAAATCACGCCGGGCAGCGGCCGGTCATGGCTGTTGCGCACAACAAACGTCAATGGCCGGCGTTGCGAAATGGGTCTTGGCGGGCATGACGTATCATTGGGCGAAGCCCGCGAGCGCGCGAGGGCGACCAAAGAGAAAATCCACAACGGCATCAATCCGCTTCAAGAGAAGCGCGAGCGTCGCAAAGCCGCGATCGAGGCCGCAAAGCGCCATCTCACATTCCGCGATGCCGTTGACAAATTCCTTGCCGACACCCTGGCGGAATTCAGGAACGAAAAGCATCGGAAGCAATGGCAATCCACGCTGGACACGTATGCAATGCCCGTCATCGGCAATCTTGCCGTTTCCGAAGTCACCAAACATCACATGGTCGAAATCCTTAAGCCGATCTGGACGACCAAGACGGAGACGGCCACGCGTTTGCGGCAACGTTGCGAACGCGTGCTTGATTGGGCAAAGGCACACGGACACCGCGAGGGCGACAATCCGGCACAGTGGAAGGGCAATCTCAATGCCATGTTGTCCAAGCCAAGCAAGGTTGCGACAGTCGATAATCAGCCCGCCGTTCAGTTGAAAGACGCGCCCTCGTGGTTCGCAGCATTGCGCAAACGCGAAGGCACGGGTGCACGGGCATTGGAATTCGTAACATTGACCGCTGCGCGATCAGGCGAAGTGCGCGGCATGGAATGGCCTGAAATCGATTGGCACGCCAAACTGTGGACGGTGCCGGCATCGCGAATGAAAATGAGGCGGCCGCACGTTGTGGCGCTATCTGATGCGGCAATGACAATCCTAACTGCGATGAGAGAGGCCGCGGCCGCCGACACGGAATATGTGTTTCCAGCGATCCGGGGCGGCATGCTATCCGACATGACGTTGAGCGCTACCATGAGACGAATGCACGAAAGCGAGATCGAGGCGGGCCGCACGGGCTGGCTCGACAAGAACTCGAAGCGTCCAGCCGTGCCCCATGGGCTGCGGTCAACGTTTTCTGATTGGGCGGGGGAGTTGTCCGACTATCCCCGAGACATGCGGGAATTTGCGCTCGCCCACGCCATCAACAGCGACGTTGAGGCCGCATACCGGCGCGAAACCATGATTGAGAAGCGCCGCGCCATGATGAGCGATTGGGCTGCGTTTTTGCGGGGCGGGAACTGACCAAAGCTCTAAGACATGAGCCTCGGCAACGCTGGCCGAAGGCGATAAGCTCGCGAGCAAAACGGAACGCTAAGCTGTTCAGCAATATCGATCGCTGATCGGGGCGAACCGGAATTATCAGCGGTGGCGCTGAGATGTTTCCGCTCAGTTCAATGGGCGGTGCGTGACGCCACCTCTAATTTCGCCTGGCTAAGCGCACGCCGGGCCCACCACCATTCTCTGGAATGAATTCGATGCCAGCGTTCTCCAGGGCACCTTGTACCGCCTGCAGCGTGTTGTCGAACAAAACCTCGCCGCGCTCCAATCGCGCGATAGTGTTGGGAGAGACCTTGGCGAGGGCAGCAAGCTCCCGAATGCCTAGATGAAGAGCTGCCCGCGCCATCCGACACTGGGCCGAAGTTATTGCCATCCGTAGTAACCCTGTTACTAATTTGTTGCATTTGCTGGCCATAGATAGTAACACTGATACTACCGTTGATGCCGACAAGCATCTTGAGCGGTTGGACAGGTGCGGTCACACCTGTCCAACCTAACCACAACCCCAGCTTTCATGGAGCTCGGATCATGGATGATTCCGACAATAGCATGAGTTTGTCTTTCGTCACCCGGCGGCGCTTGCTGGCGGGCACGGCCACGGCCGCCGTGGCATGGCCCTTCCATGTAAAGTCACGGGCCGCCGAACTGACGGACGGCAGCAGCGCGGCTGATCCTGCTCTCCGTCTGTGTGGGAACTGGCAAAAGATCCACAACGAGACACTGGCGCTGTGCCGCGAACAGCAAAGGTTGGAGACACACCTCGCCAGAACGGTCGGCTTTCCCTGCGCCAAGGTACGGCTTGCCGATGGTACGGAATCAACGCTCCATTCCGTGGAAGGCCTGAACGAC
>NZ_JBWGIO010000046.1:0-21182 GCF_057784215.1 Mesorhizobium sp. CNPSo 4661
GCTGCTTCCAGGGTCGGCCACATACTCCAATCAAAGTTGAGCGGCATCTGCGGCCACCAGGTTGAGGCGAACCGGGCAGGTTCTTGCCGTCCGGCCTGGACGATGTCCTGCGCCTGCGATGGCAATGCACCCAGTTGATGGATGGGGTCAGCCGACGACAGCAGGCGACCCTCTGAATTGGCGATCTCGCTCAGCTGCCGCTCAATGGCAAGGCCGTCTGGATTGTCCAGGGTCCTCGGCCTCTTCGCTGGCCGCAACCCAGCTGTGTCACGCCCATCGTTGATGAGGACCTCCTCGCTTGGCGGGAGGTTGCTGCTGGCAAATGCACCGATCGGCTTGTCGGGGACCTGGTGCGCGGCTGGCTCGAGAGATGACCACGGGCCGGGTTTGTCCATCATCTCCCAAAGCAAATCCTGGTCGTAGCTTTCTACGGGAGGCAGCTCCGCTGGCGATCTGCTCGCGCCCTGCGACGCGCTGTGCTGGACAGCGGCGCTGCCGACGGGCATCGGCTCCATCCGGACCGCTTTTGCGGGATCAGGAACGGGGAGGTTATGGCGCTCAAGCCCCATCGCTTCAGCGCCTGCCTGCGATTTTCGCAGATCAGCCAGTGCGACACCGATATGCTGACTACCCCCGGCGTCTTTCCTATAGCGCCCTACATCGCCGTCCAATGACGTGCCGGAAAGCCGAGCAGCAATGCCCGGCTTGTTGCTTTTACGCAGGTAGTCACTGAAACTGCGAAGAACAGCTGCATACAACCTGCCAGTCGATGTCCCTGCTTCGTTTTTGTATTCTTTGATGAGAGCCACGTCCTGGGGGTGAGGATTTAGCTCAGTGCGGCTTGTGATCGGCACGACTCCGCCCGTCGACTGGAAGGTCCGGAGATGGACCATTGCCGGAAGGACTCGTCTGTGATGACCCTTTTCGATGGCCTCTCGCGCATCATCGGTCAGCGACTGGTCGTTGAGCCGAGCAGCAAACGGATCTTTGTTATTTGCGAAGAGCCAGCGCCCGAAGCTGCGAAGAGAAGATACATAGGCGTTGGCAGTGGCATCGGCGGCATTGCCCTCGAAGAGGGCCTTCTCAAGCCCCGAAACAAGGCGAGCGTCCTCGGAATAAAGAGGCTGCTTTCTCCGCCCTATCAAAACCGGCTCGAGAGATGGCGACGGGCCGGGTTCGCCCGTCAGCTCCCAAAGCAAATCCTGGTCGTAGCCTTCCACAGGAGGCAGCTCCTCTGGCCACCTTTCCGCTTCCTGCCACGCGCTGTGCTGCGCAGCGGCGCCGCTGACGGGCATCGGCTCCATCCGGATCGCGTTTTCGGGATCAGGAACGGGGAGGATATGGCGCTCGAGCTCCATCGCTTTAGCGCCTGCCTGCGATTTTCGCAGATCAGCCAGTGCGGCACCGACATTCCGATTGCCCCCGCCGTCTTTCCTATAGCGCTCTACATCGCCGTCCAATGACGTGCCGGAAAGCCGAGCAGCAATGCCCGGCTTGTTGTTCTCACGCAGATAGTCACTGAAATTGCGAAGAATACCTGCATACCGGCCGCGGGTCCCTGTCGCAGCTTCGTTTTTGTACTCTTTGATGAGAGCCACGTCCTGGGGGTGAGGATTTAGCTCAGCGCGGGCTGTGATCGGCACCAATCCACCCGTCGACTGGAACGTCCGCAGATGGTCTATTGCCGGAAGGAGTCGTCTGTGATGAACCTTTTCGATGACCTCGCGCGCATCATCGGTCAGCGACTGGTCGTTGAGCCGAGCAGCAATCGGATCTTTTTTATTTGCGAAGAGCCAGCGCCCGAAGCTGCGAAGACAGTATACATAAGCGTTGGCGGTGGCATTGGCGGCCTTGCCCTTGGGGAGCGCGTTGTTAAGCCCCGAAATAAGGCGAGCGTCCTCGGAATAAAGAGGCTCCTTGCTGTGCCCTATCAAAACCCCAGCTGACTGGACCGGCTGCAAGGTCGAGGCGGCCGGCATTGCTCTGCCGCCACCTGAATTGGCGACACGCTCATCGTTGATGAGGACCTCCTCGCTTGGCAGGAGGTTGCTGCTGGCAAATGCATCCATCGGCTCGTCCGGGAACTGCTGGGAGTCGTAGCCCCAGTTCAAGGGACGAATGGACTCTCGGGGATCCGAAGACTGGTCATGGCGCGCGGCTGGCTGAGATGACGACGGGCCGGGTTTGTCCATCATCTCCCAAAGCAAATCCTGGTCGTAGCTTTCCACAGGAGGCAGCTCATCTGGCCATCTGCTCGCGTCCTGCGACGCGCTGTGCTGCGCAGCGGCGCCGCCGACGGGCTTCGGCTCCGTACGGATCGCGTTTTCGGGATCAGGAACGGGGCGAATATGGCCCTCGAGCTCCATCGCTTTAGCGCCTGCCTGCGATTTTCGAAGATCAGCCAGTGCGGCACCGATATGCTCATCACCGCCGCCCTTCCTATAGCTCTTCACATCGCCGTCCAACGACGTGCCGGAAAGCCGACCAGCAATGCCCGGCTTGTTGTTTTTACGCAGGTAGTCACTGAAACTGCGAAGAACAGTTGCATACACTCTGCCGGTCGATGTCCCTGCTTCCTTTTTGTACTCTTTGATGAGAGCCACGTCCTGGGGGTGAGGATTAAGCTCAGGGCGACCTGTGATCGGCACGACTCCGCCCGTCGACTGGAATGTCCGGAGATGGTCCATTGTCGGACGGAGTCTCCCATTATGACCCGTTTCGATGGCCTCGCGCACATCATCGGTCAGCGACTGGTCGTTGAGCCGAGCAGCAATCGGGTCTTTGTTATTTGCAAAGAGCCAGCGCCCGAAACTGCGAAGAGAATGTACATAGGCCTTAGCGGTGTTGGCGGCATTGCTGTCGCGGAGGGCCTTCTCAAGTCCCGAAATAAGACGAGCGTCTTCGGAATAAAGAGGCTGCTTGCTCCGCCCTATCAAAACTCCAGCTGACTGAGCCGGCTCCAGTACCGAAGCCGCCGGCTTTGCTCCACCTCCACCTGAACTGGCGACATGCTCATCGTTGATGACGACTTCCTCGCTTGGCAGGAGGTTACTGCTGGCAAATGCACCCATCGGCTCGTCCGGGAACTGCCGGGGGTCGTAGCCCCAGTTCAAATGACGAATGGGTCCTCCGGGATCCGATGACTGGTCATCGCGCGCGGCTGGCTCGAGAGATAACGACGGGCCGGGTTTGTCCATCATCTCCCAAAGCAAATCCTGATCGTAGCTTTCCACAGGAGGCAGCAGTTCCTCTGGCAACCTGCCCGTGCCCCAGAACGCGCTGTGCTGCGCAGCGGCGCCGCCGACGGGCATCGGCTCCATCTGGACCGCGTTTTCGGCAGCGGGAACGGGGAGGATATGGCGCTCGCGCCCCATCGCTTTAGCGCCTGCCTGCGATTTTCGCAGATCAGTCAGTGCGGCGCCGATATTCCGACTACCCCCGGCGTCCTTCCTATAGCTCTTGACATCGCCGTCCAAAGACGTGCCGGAAAGCCGACCAGCAATGCCCGGCTTGTTGTTCTCACGCAGGTAGTCACTGAAATTGCGAAGAACAGCTGCATACCCCCTGCCGGTCACTGTCGCTGGTTCGTTTTTGTACTCTTCGATGAGAACCCCGTCCTGGGGGTGAGGAATTAGATCACTCCGGCTTGTAATCGGCACCTTGCCCGTCGACTGGAAGGTCCGCAGATGGTCTATTGCCGGAAGGAGTCGTCTGTGATGACCCTTTTCGATGGCCTCACGCGCATCATCGGTGAGCGACTGGTCGTTGAGCCGAGCAGCAATCGGATCTTTTTTATTTGCGAAGAGCCAGCGGCTGAAGCTGCGAAGAGAGTATACATAGCCGTTGGCGGTGGGATTGGCGGCCTTGCCCTTGGGGAGCGCGTTCTCAAGCTCCGAAATAAGGCGAGCGTCCTCGGAATAAAGAGGCTCCTTGCTGTGACCTATCAAAACTCCAGCTGACTGGACCGGCTGCAACGTCGAGGCCGCCGGCATTGCTCTGCCGCCACGTGAATTGGCGATCTCGTTCAGCTGCCGCTCAAAGGTCGTCGCATCTGCGGATGGCACCGTGGGCGAACTCGCTTGCCGGCCCGTGCCGTCCGACTGTCCACGCACCCACTTCGTCGAGGCGAAATCCATCCGTCCCTCCCTTCAAAAAATAGGCCTTCGAGGCTGGGCTGGATTTGACGTGCCGGAAATCAGGAACAACTACCCTTTAACAGCCCTCGGCAGGCATGCGCCGTGAGCATCGGCAGCCGATGTTCGTCCAGTGCGACCAACCTGTCTGTTTTGTTAAATGGGGAAGCTGTCGACAAGCTGATCACGACAACGAGCCTCAACATGGGCAGGTGCCCGCGCGCTTCGCGGTCAAGAGCCGATAGACCGTCGGTTTTTCAATTCATCGAACAATTGCCGGCGCGTCGCGCCGAGCCGGCAAATCGGGTGCTCGTCATTGAGCCTGTGCAACATCTAGGTGAAATTGAGCTCGGCGAGGCTGTAGAAGACCCGTTGGCGCCTGGATCTGATAGCCCGGAATTCTGGTCAATGCGGAGCACTTTGGGTCCATCCAAGGCATCAATGCATCGGATCAAAACAATCAATTTCACAGAAAGTCGGATAGAAAGTATGAAGCGGTATGTGGCACCTGTTGCTGCAATGTGCGACGAGGTAACCCGCGTCGCCTGAGACGGTTCGGTCCGGCATCGGCTCAGACGCCCCAAGCCCCTCCCATGGGTCAGTGCCGGACCGAGCCAGGTCAAAAAGCCAGGTGCGATGGTCCAAAAGATCGACTGCCGCCGCCACAAGCAAGCTAACATCGGTTTATCACTGGCAGACAGGTCCTCCAAAAGCACGCAGCTCCGGGTTGCTGGGGTAGGGACATCAGGCAATCGCTTGCCGCGCTTCGGCATCCGGTGAGAAGGCGAGGCCAGCTCCGGGCGGTCGAGGGCGTGAGCCCCACTGCCCAGCTGGGGTGCTCGGCCACAGGTCGCCATCAGGTCTCACCGAGCGCGGCGACTAGTTGCTTTTAGTCTCGTCAGCTTCTCGAAAGCTCGATCGCTTAAGGTGAGCAATGGAGAAGCCTGCGGCTTAGCGGCTGCGATCCCAAACGCATCGAATGGAGATCTGGACGGAGATGTAAAATGAATAGAATCACTGCTCTGGTGGCAGACTCAAGTCCCGCCGGTACGTCAAGCGCGACCCGGCAACCCATGCAGCGCGCTGCCTTCGACCAGCACCTGCGCGAGGCAGCGCAGTATTGGATGCAACAATCCCCTTCAGCTCTTTCCCCTCGGGTTGGTTCTGCCCACCAGAGCGATAATCTGTGTGACGCAGAGCAGCGATCAAAGCTTGTCGTCATCTCAAACCGCGTTGCAACCGCCGACCCAAGGCAACCGAAGACGGGCGGCCTTGCCGCAGCGCTCGAGCCCATTGTGGCGCGTTCAGGCGCCGTCTGGCTGGGGTCCTCGGGCAAGGTGAGTGAGGATGCTGCCGCAAGTGTGCAACTCGAGTCATATGGCGAGGGACACATATCGAGGCTCGATCTGCCGAGCGCACACTATCCTGGCTTCTATGCAGGTTTTGCGAATTCGACGTTGTGGCCGGCGTTTCACTCCCTCCCCGACCGAATTTCGAGCTCGCCGCAACATTACGACAGCTATCGCGAGATCAATGCCTTTATGGCGCGCGCGGCGTTCGATTTGAGGGATCGGGACGCATTCTGGGTGCATGATTATCACTTTCTTCCGCTCGCCGATGACCTCCACAGACTCGGCGTGGACCGGCCGATCGGCTTTTTCCTACATACGCCGTGGCCGGCACCCGATACCATCGAGCAAGTACCCAATCATCGTGAACTCATGAAATCGATGCTCGACTATGGCTTGCTCGGCTTTCAGACCAACAGGGACGTGAATAACTTCCTTGCCTGCCTCCTTTCTCATCTTGGTCTGGAAAGCAAGGATGGCATCGTGATCTCGGAACGCGGGCAGACGCGCTGCCAAAAGTTTCCGATCGGTATCGATCCGAAGCAGTTTGCAGAATATGCGGCGGAATCGCTTGCTAATCAGGAGGAATATATCTCCTCCGTGCACAAGAAACTCGGGGGCGCGAAGCTTGCAATTGGTGTCGATCGGCTCGATTACAGCAAGGGTATCGACAACCGGATCAAAGCTTTCGATCAGGTGTTCGCAGCCGAGCCGCGCAGCATTTCGCTCTTGCAGATCGCCATCCCTTCACGCACCGAAATTGAAGAGTATCAAGCGTACAAGCGCAATGTTGACAGCTTGGTCAGCCGGGTCAATGCCGAGCATGGTACGGACGAGTGGAGTCCGATCCTCTATGAGAATGACGCTTTCACCCAGGCTCGACTCGCGGGTCTTTACCGCGCCGCGCGCGTCTGCGTGGTGACGCCCTTGCGAGACGGCATGAATTTGGTAGCGAAGGAATATGTCGCTGCGCAAGATCCGAACGATCCGGGCGTTTTGGTTTTATCGAAGTTTGCAGGTGCGGCCGAGGACTTCAACGACAATGAGGCTCTGCTGGTGGATCCGACCCACCCTGACGAGATCGCGTCCGCGATTTCCAAAGCGGCCAAGATGCCCTGCGAAGAGCGCATCCGACGCTGGCAGCCGATGAAGGATAAGCTTGAAGCTTATACGATCCACGATTGGGCGGCGGACTTCGTTGGAGAATTGGACAAGAGCCGGATCACGGCGCCGGCGGACCACTTCCGTTACCTCGGCTTCGGCTGGATCAACGAGGCGCAAATGCCCGCGCTCCGGACAACCGCCGAGTTGGACGCATCGCTGAAGCACTCAATGGATAGATACTGGATCCGGCCAGCGACAAGCGGTGCCATGCCGAATGTGTCCCTGAACGATTGAATCATAATGAACGTGGTTGGGCGGATGAGCGCATCGGCTTTCCTCGCAAAGATCTGGAACAAGCCAAGCCGTCATGATTTCGAGCGCCGCAACGCACTCTCGCCGTGACGCTCCACGATCAGGGAGTCGTCGAAGTGCCGACTCGTTCGGTGGCATTTGGCGACAATCACCAAACGAGATCGGTGGCAACGTCACAGCAGTCTATGCAGGAAGCCAAAAGGCTTTACGACGGATCCATCTAGAGGGTTCCAACTGTAGCTATAGTATGGCTCAAGCGGTGAAAAACGGTTCCGGTGAATGGAAGCGCGAGCAGACCTCGACTGAATTTTTGCAAAACATGAAAACAGCGAGTGCGGCGTGAATCAATCGCGTGCGTGTTGTCGACTACTGCCCAGGTCAATTGTAACGACGCCGCTGCGGGTGGGGGCTGCCCGTGACGATTGACGAGAAGACATGCCGCTGGCTCGAGGCCCCCATGTCCTAAGCCCCATCTGGGTACGCTTATATCCCCGCCCCCGATGCGCACGGCTAAGCGACATTCGCCCCAACAGCACGGACAGCGCATTCTCGCCTTCATCGGAGATGAAATATGACGGGCATTGGCCGACTTGACAGATCACGCATCGCCGATGCTGCGGCCGAACCGGGCAGTTCGCGCTCCCCATCGAGTCGGGCGGCGGCGGAGGGCAGCCGGTCGTTCGGCTCCGTCGTGGATCACATGCGCTCTGAGCCTGAAGGTAGAGGTTCACTCTCGGCTGGCGTTACGTACGGTGCTGATGACGACCTTGGTGGTAGATCGTCCGGCCCCTCCGTTGGCGCACTTCGAATCCCGGCTGCCGCGCCGCGTGCAGCCGCAACACGGCGTCGCGGCGTTTCTTCTTTGTCGGAGGCTGAAAGTGCGACGCCGATCGCGGGCCAGCCGTCAACTTCAAGTGAGGCAATACCCATTCCCTGGACAGACGAAGAGAACAACGACGCAAAGCAACGAATGCTCGGCTTGCTTGAGGAACTGGACGTTCGCCAAAAAAGCAGCCTACAAAACATCAGATCGACGGACGACCTGCAAGACCAATTAGATCGAGTCATCAATGCGGGTGCAAACGTTCTGGACTACTACGCAAGCCTACCCGGCCTCGTGGCACGTCGCATTCTGCCCGACGATAAAGTGCGTCAAATTCGCGACAACGCAGTTGATCGAGTGGAACATTGTGATCGTGTGGCCAAAACAATTATCGAGAAGGCAGAACGTGGCAGGCAGGCTGCCGACCGCATCCTTCGCGAGATGTACCGATCCAATGCCTCCCCCGACCAGGTGATCCGATCGGTTTCCAGTGTGGCTAAACATTATGTCGCCTGCATGGAGTGGTGGGACAAGAAGGTACAGCGCGGCGAATGGGCGCGGTCTGTGTGCGCCGCGGCTTCCAACTTACCAAGTTCAACGGTCGAAATGCGGCGGGGCGAAGAAGCCGCGCTGCGGCTGCGCACCGGCTGGCTAATGACTACGAAGGTCATGCAGCTGCAATCCCGGACTGCTCTCGCGCAGCTCAAGATTGAGCCGCAGACGAGCACGTTCGAACCGCCCGTCAGGGACATCCTCTACGAGCAAGTGACTCTGTTGCACGGCTTCATCGCCGATGTTTTTCCGGCATTCGTCTCGACGAAAGATGCTGTGATGAACGCCCAAGGGCGTCCCCTCGACGCGCAACACTGCGCCGTTTTGGAAGGAGTCATGGAGCGGCTTTCCGAATTTGCGTCGACGTCGCACTCCATGCTTGCCAAGCTAAGCGACCATGGAACAGGTGCCCGCCTCCCGTTGGAACTGCTTGGACAAATCGTAGACGGCGCATGGATCACTGCCGACGAGGTCATGCGGCTCCTGGATCTGCAGCCAAAGCCGAAAGCACGCAATTTATCGCCGGCTATCGCCAGCGCTGCGATATCGGCCGACAAGGCTGGCTCGGCGGCCGTGGCCCAAGGAACTCTGACGCTGCAGGCGCAGTCGGCACCCATCGCTGCACGGACGGCCGGCGCTGGCACTACAGGATTGGCCGAAACTGTCGGCGAGGCTGCAGTGGCCGAAGTCACCGCGCGCAGCCGGCAGGGAAAAGGCAAGGGCAAGCTGGCTGCCGGTGGCGGGAGTTCGGCCGCGACGCGGCCCGAACCGCAAGTCGTTGCGGCCGTCAGCGACTCCGAGCCAGCAACCAAGGTTATCATGCGTTCGGATCGAGGTACGAAGAAACTTGTAAGCGCGAGAGAAGCGCATGCGAGCGCGTCGGCGGCGGCGGCACACTTGGCGATCTGGCAGACCCCGGCTCCAGCCTCGACGGAGACCCTTAGGCCGCTACTCACACGGCTGGACGAACTTTTGCGCTTCGATACGGCTGGCCAGCAAAGGACCGTCTCTCAGGCGCGCCAGCTGAAACCCGAAGACGCCGACCACGCCGTCGAAACCGTGATCTCGCGCCTCCAGGCACAGGCCACTGAGATGCAGGCCTGTCTGGTCGCGTTAGAGGATCCTCGGCGACGCGTCCTGCTCTCGCCTGCGCAATTGGTCGAAGTGCACGACAAAACAATCCGGCTCAAGGGGATATTGTCGGAGGCGCGGGGACTGGCTAAGGCTTTGAACGAGACAAGGGCCATTGCCAAGATCGAGTGCATGAAGACCTACGCCTTTCCCTCTCAGAAGCACCTTGAACACTTGCGGGAGGCCAGGGAGTTGACGCCTGCGGATCAGCCCCGCGCGTTGAAAGGCGAGCCGGGGGCGCTGTTTGAAATCAAGCTGCAGCCGAAGGCGCTGCGCAACGGAGTAGCGCCAGCTCCGATGTGGGTGCACATCCATACGAAGCGGCCGGTACATGCAAGGGAGTTGGCAACACTGAAAGAAGCCGACTTCGCCGCTTGCCACGTCAAGTCCAATGAGCAGCGCGGCCATAATCGACAGTGGCAGGACGCCCGCGCCAAGATCGGTCACGACAACATCGTGATCCACCGTGGTAAGCTCACCGCCGCTTTCTGTAAGTCCTTGTTGACCGGGGGACCGAGCAGTTATCCACGCCAATCCCTTGCTGAGACGGAGCATCAGTCGACGCGGGCTGCTGGCCATGGGGTGTAGTTGGGGAGCGATGCCCGACCCCTGCACGCTACCTTTCGCGACAGCCGAGTTGCAGAAATCCAGCCCATTTCACCCAATGAGATCGGCGAAGTATACACCGGATGCGGGGTATTTGGGACGCGAGACCGCCCTTCGACTTCGCGCCGAGCTCATCCCAACCCTCCTGCTTCGCCGGGCCGGCGGAACATGCCATTGGCGACTTTCAGATGCGGCAAGCGGCGAACCGATCGCGGTGGCGAGCCGGATCGTGGCGAGGAGCGCGTCACGTCCAAATCTCAGATAGTGCGACAGCGCCCACAACCGGTACTCTGCGGGAGAACCTCCAATGACGGATCGTGTTCGAACCCTGGTAACTTGGGAGAGCGCACGCAGTCCCTTCAACATCAGCGCCCCAAACGGTCTCTGACGCACGCTCGTACATAGCGCCCGACTTGCGAACGCTTCTTGACGACGCATCCGAGTCCGGTGGCAGCTATCCCGACGGTGCCAACGCATTCCGATCGGACTTGCCGCTAAGCGCAACCGACAGGTTAAGATTGTGGAGCAACATCTGATTCCCTGGCTCTGTTTGGAGACCTTGCCGATATAACGCTTGTGCCGCGTCATGCCTGCCTTGAAGGTCCAAGATAGCTCCCTTCGCATTCAACGCGCGCAGGTTACCTGGGACTGCAACCAGGACGCTGTCGAGTACCCCGACTGCGTCATCAAGGCGTTTTTGTGCTAGCAAAACCTTCGTAAGACGGATTGCCATGTCAACATTATCCGGATGTCGCCTCAGCTCATCTCGCAAAACTCGCTCTTGAGAATCCTGACCGACTTCGCGCAAAATGCGTTCGCGCATAGCCGGATCGATGTGATTGGCGCCGAGCAACTCTGGGGGCGACGTCTCCTTTACTGAAAGAGCTGGCTTGTTCCAACTAGCGCAACCGGCGAGAGGCAGTATGGCGACTGCTGCGAAAAGAACCGGTTTCAGATGAAACGAAAGTAACGGTGAAACGACATTCTCATGTGGATTCATACTTGGTTCTCACCCATCATAGACGGCAAAGCGGATATTGCGAGGTTCTCCTGGCGTCCCACTTTTGGTTCCAGGCGGAGCTTGACCGATCCGGCTGGCTGAATCGTGAAGTCGGACGCGAGGTCCTGATAGGACAGCACAGCAAGATCAATCCCATTTCGGGTGAGAAAGCCGCGGACGAAGCGTCGAACATCCATCGAAGTCAATATGACAGGACGGGTTTGATCCGGCGCTGTGCCGGAAATGACCTTACGCATCTGTGACAGCAGCGCTTCGCTTTGCTGATCCTCAAGCAAGAGGGAGGGACCAGCGGCCGAATCCCGAGCCGCACTGCGCACCACCTCCTCAGTCTCACGTTCTATGATCAAGGCGGACAGGATACCGTGTCCGTTGGCATAGCGATAACAGATCTGCCGCTTCATGGCAGAACGAACGTACTCCGTGAGAAGGGCGACGTTTTGCTCACGTTCGCTCCATTCGGCCAATGCCTCCAAAATGAGGCGAGTATTGCGGATCGGGATACCTTCATTCAGCAGGCGGCGCAGCACATCTGCGATCCGTGGGATCGGTGTCGTACGCAGCACCTCCTTCACCAGATCGGCATATTCTTGCTCCATCCGGCTCAGCAACTGGCTCGTCTCTTGGATGCCGACCAAGCGAGGTGCGTAGCGGTTCAACATAGCATGGACACGCAACGCGAGCAGTTCGCTGGGAGAGTGATGCTCGATACCGGCAGCTTTGAGACCCGCTGCATGGATTTTGTCGATCCAGATTGTGTCCGTTTCTGAATCACGCCGAAAGGGGATACTGCTCGATTCTATTTTCGCCACATCGTCTTTGAGCTTCAGCTGTGTGGGATCAATCAAACCTTGTTCGACCGGTACGCCCTCGATGTCTGTCCTGAATTGTGACTCGGGCAGCTGTTGATCGATCGAGGCAGGGATGCGCGGAACAATAATGCCAAGATCGGCTGAAACCAGTTGCGAAACACGTGCAATGTGCTGTTGCAATTCGGCTTGGTCGATCGCATCCATAAGGTTGGGCGCAAGGAATAAGGCGATCGGACCTGCTTGGGCAGGCAGCGTCTGGTTTGCGGGCTCCCGTGAAGCCGCCGTTGTAGCATCGGCACTGCCAGCGCCCAGCACATCACCCTTGATCATGCTTGCCGTGGCGAAAATTGCGGCCAAGACGAGAAAGACCGGCAGCGGGAAGCCAGGAACGAATCCCATTGCAACCAAGACTGAGGCCGCCAACCGCAATGCTCGCCTACTGGCCGTGAGTTGATCGACTATGTCAGTCCCAAGGTTAAGGCTCTCAGCCCCGGTTACACGAGTGACGATGGTGGCCGCGGTAATTGAGAGCAGCAGGGCCGGAATCTGCGAGATTAGAGCGTCACCTATTGTCAGCAGAGTATAGTGGCGCAGTACCTCGGCGAAGGGCATTCCCTTCGAAAGCAGGCCGATCGAAATCCCACCCAGCATGTTGATGAAGATGACGACCAGCCCGGCGATGGCGTCGCCCTTCACGAACTTCATCGCACCATCCATCGCGCCGTAAAGTCGGCTCTCCTTCTCCAATGCGGCGCGGCGCTTGCGAGATTCGTTGCCATCGATGTGGCCGTTCCTTAACTCCGCGTCGACCGCCATTTGCTTGCCTGGCAGCGCGTCGAGCGTGAAGCGCGCCGCCACTTCTGCTACGCGTTCGGCGCCCTTCGCGAGGACCATGAATTGCACCATCGTCACAACCAGAAAGATGACAATACCTACGACGATATTACCTGCGATCACGAAATCGCCGAACGTGTGGATGATGCTGCCTGCCTCGCCCTCGGCCAGGATCAGTCGCGTCGTTGCGATGGTGAGCGCCAGACGGAACACCGTGGAAATCAAAATGACGCCGGGCAAGGAGGAAAAATCAAGCGGCGTGCTGATATGCAGGGCGACCATCAACAGCAGGATGGCTAATCCCATATTAAATCCGATCAGCGCGTCAATTACAGCGATCGGTACTGGCATGACCATCATAGTTATGGCCAGAAGCAGCATCAACGCGACCATTAAGTCCGGGTTGGCCGGCGCGCGCTCGATGAAGTTACGCAGGACGTTGGCCATGGAGGCCCCTTTGTGATGGTTTGAGAGTTGCTCTGCTGCTACGCAGATTTCGAAGACCCACCAGCGCATGGCTACGATTGAGGCTGGGAGACAGGCGCGAAAATGGATGGCGGCCGGGTGGATCCAGTCTGTTCAGGACCGTCAGTGCCTCACCGAAAGCTTGCAAGGTGAGCGGATAAGCGCGGAGCCGCGGTAGGTGGACATCCCCAAAATTAGCGTGGTCAACGAGCCGCAGCGGGGGCAAGTCTCGTGCGCTCTGCCGGTGTGCAAGCTCTTTGTAGGAAGGGGCGAGGACTTCGAGCTCTTGCTTGTGGATCAGCACGACATCACCGGTTTCGGGAGACGCTCGCTGGCTCCATTGCAGCGTCGCGCTGGACGCAGGTCCGCCATCGGCAAGGCTTTGATCAAGCTGGTTGCGGTTCGGCCGGAGCAAGACCATCCGCCGCAACTCGTTGCGCAGGGCGCGAATGCCTTCACGCATCGTATGAAATCGAGCGCAACAGGATAGGTGGGGTTGCTTGACCATGGGAGTTCTCGTGATTGTGGCCTGCCGCCGGGAGCCTTTAATACGGGAGAGAAGCAAGGCGGCCATTTCGGCTCAGCAGCACGCGGCCGTCCTCGATCCGGTCGACCGTCCATCCATTGTCCAAAAGGGCGCCGACGAAATACTTCTCGCCACCAATGACAACATACGGCGAAGACCCACGCCAAACCGCTTCAACCGCGATTGCGGACGGCCCTTTGTCCTCGTTGATGACAACTCCATTGACCAGAGTCACTGCGCCCTTCGTGCGATGATCGAACCACTGCTGAACCTTCTGCCAACTGGTGGCCGATGCAGACGTGACGGTACCTTCAGCAGTCACAACCCCCTTTTCGGAGCCGATCTTGATGTTGAGCAGGCCCGCTCTGGCAACTTCGTTTTGCAAGTCTTTGGCCGCGGCCTCGGTGTTCTGATTATCAGCACGGTCGTTGGTCAGCTTGGATTCAAGTTTGGCACTAGACGAATTGGTGCCCGATCCACCGGCGTTGTCGTAGTAGGAGAAAATGGCTGAGAGCGCGCCGATCCCGACGGAACCGAGTAGCACGAAGGCTAGCACTGGGATCGATAGTCGTGGTGGACCGTTCGACACAGCTGGCGCTGCACCCTTTGCCGACCAGAGAATGGACATGGCGCCTATTTGAACAACGACAGGAAGAGCAACCACAACACGCTGACCTGCGGCCACATTCCCGTTGCCCTCCACGCTAACTCCGTCTGCCAGGGCATCGAGCTCGATCGAATCTTCAACAACATTGATACGAAGATGATGCGGCGCGAGTCCTTGCTCGACGAAGATTATATCGGCATCGAGGCCGCTGCCGATTAAGCTGGCTTCTGGAGCCAGCTCGCCGGTCAGTCCGCAATAGAGACCTGACAGAACTTCGAAATGAAGCGAAACGGCGTCATTCAATGATGATCTTCCCAAAAAGGAGAGAAGCCGCACGGCAATTGCCGTGCGGCTCATTTCGATTCCACATCGCGCCGCCTTGGACGCGATCGAGGCTACCTGAGCCGCGCTTCAGACATTAGTTAACGCGTTCGTCGGCCGCCTTCTTGACTGTCTGGAGCTGCATCGAAACAGTGCGCAGCTCCATACTCCTGGCCGTAGCCTCCGCGCTAACCGCCGCTAGATCCGCAATCTGGGCCTGGAAGGCAACAGCTCCAGCGCCTCTGGCAGCAGTCGTTCCAAGCGTCGAAGCGGCTGTACCAAAGTTGTTGGCAAAGGTTTGAATAATATTAGCCATATAGTTTCCCTTTCAGTTCGAATTGTGCCTTCATTGACGGCACACCACATCCTGACGAGGACCATCCGACGTCAGGCATCCTCTTCTTCCGTTTCTGCCATAGCGTCCTCGGAATCAGCCATGACATCCATCATGATGGTCATCGCAACGGCACTGAGAACCTGCTCGAAGGCTTCTTGTTCAGCCACAGATTGCAAGCCGCCGCTAGAATTGTTCGGGATATCCGCACGATCGCGACCGTTAACAGGCCTGTTGGACGCAGGCGGCCTGCTATGATCCGGCCTGCTATGATCAGAAGGTCCGCCGGGCGCGTGCGGCGGTTGTCCACTCGAATGCCCATGACCCCCCGTACGGGCCAAGGAAACACTCATGCTGCCAGCTCCACTTCCAATTGCTCCGACCATCAGGTACTCCGGCGTTAATCATCAATTTCGTTGGCGGACGGCGAGGGCCGCGTTGGTATCCATGTCCTGACCCTATAGCCGCCACCTTTCGACAAGCTGACGAGCTTCAGTAAAAACGGCGCTGCCGCAAATCACGGTTGCGGCGATCTGACCTCTGCTATTGTGGCAGATTTCTTCCAGCTCGATTTGGCCGCGAGGCATGGATCAGCTGTCTTGCCGTTCACTCTACAACCTCCCCGGTTTCCAGCTGAATGGTCAGCTATGCTGTGTAGCTGTTTTCCCTTCCGTCTTTGGTCTGTGAGTGCGAGGCGCGTCTCTGTGTGCCGGATACGGACGTCGCCCATTCGCGCTTCGAACCTGTGTCTTTTATGAGTCTGTAGAGCCTGGTGCTGCGACATGGACGTCCTACTTGCCGAGGCGTCCAGTCCGGCCGGGCCGTGAATCATGTGCCTGATGCTGACGGTTGGTGACACGACCGCGTGAACGCGTTTGAGCCGCCCGTCGTCCATGCCAACTTTTTCTGCGGCGGGTAGCCGACGCAAATTCTTGAAAATTCCATTGGAGCATTCTCAGGCTTTTGGCCCGTCAGCTTCTCGAAAGCTTTCCCTGCTTTTGTGAGCAAGAACACTACTACGGTCAGCACTCTGCCGAAGCTGGATTTGATGATGGTGTAAGTCTGACCTTCACTCGCATGGCGCCGTGAGACTCGGATCAACGACGCAAGGCAAGTCTTGGCGATGGGTTCATTGAACCAGGCAGCGCACGATGCCCTTGCCTCCATGGGTGACCGGCAAAACCAAAGGTAAGCGCATTCTCATCTGCGTCGGAGGTGGATTATGTCTGGCATTGGCCGACCGGGGAGATCGCACATCGGCGATGCTCGAGCCGACAGCACGCGAGGATCGAGCAGTTCGCGTCCGCTGCCAGGTCCTGCCCCGGGGGAAGGGCGCCAGTCGTTCGCTTCCATCGTGGAGGGGATGCGCTCCGAGGCTCAAGACGAAGGGACCTCTTCTGCTCACGCCGCGCTCCGCACGGGAAATGTCGCTCGCGACAGGTCTGCCGGTTCCTCCATGGGTCGCCGGGCCCTCACGGGTTCGCGACGCGCAACCAGTGCGTTGCAGCAGGGTTTTCCGCTGGGTCCTGATGGCGAAGCACCGGCTGGAGAACAAAGTTCTTTGCGTTCTGATGAGAGGTCCTGGCTCGGCGATCAAGGACCGAGTAGCTCGCATCCAGATATGCTCCCACCCCATGAGCAGATTGAGTCCATGCCGGGTGCGAGGTCGGGTAGGCGGCGTTTCGACAATGTAGCCGCGCAGAGCTCCAACGATGCATACTTGCAAAGCCTGCTTAACGACGCTTTACATGAAATTGCTTTCACTGGCGACATCACGGGATTTTCTTGCGCCGTCGTGAAGCATGACAAGAAGCTCCAGCACCTGGCGCATCACGCAACATTCCTGCAAAAGGCCGCTTCCGAGTTCACGCGTCAATTTATACCAAGATGGCAACAAGATATCCGGTCCCGCAATACCTGGGGATATGCCACCTCATGCAACGCGTTGAGCCGGGGGCCTGGAGGTCAGCCAGGCATGGAAGCTTGCAGGGCCATGGCAGCTCAGGTGTCAAGGACCGGCAATGCGCTAAACGATGTCGAAAGCAAAACGCTTTCGCTGTTCGTGTTGTCGTTCAGCCGCCATTCCCGAGTGCCGGAATGTCGCACTGCAATGAACCGAATCGCCAAAGGTTTTCATGAGCACCGCGGAAAGCTATCGGAGCTTAACGGTCAAAGTCTCGCCCTGCTGGTCAATGGTTTCAGCAAGTCGCCGCAAGAGGAGGACTGTAGCTACGCGATAGTCGCTATTGCCGGCGAGCTGCTTCATCGCGCCCATCGGCGCAATGTCCAGTTGTCGGACTATGATCCGCAGCACTTGGCCAACTTGGTGAACGGGTTCAGCAAATGGCCCCAAGACGCGGACTGTCGCGGTGCGGTAGGGGCAATCGCCGGCGAGATCCGTCGCCGCGCCGGCCGTGCTGACCGGCTGACTGGTTTCAATTCGCAAGGCCTGGCGAACCTGGTGAACGGCTTTAGCAAATGGCCGCAAGAAGAGAACTCAAGTCACGCCACCCTAGGGATCGCTGGTGAAGTGCTTCGCCGCGCCGAGCGGCTCTTTGAGTTTGAGCCGCAGAACCTGGCCAACCTGGTGAATGGCTTCAGCAAATGGCCGCACGAGGGGGGCTGTGGCAAAGCCGCGGTGGCAATCGCCGGCGAGATCCGTCGACGCGCCCATCGGCGCATCCAGTTATCTGACTTTGAGCCGCAGAACCTGGCCAATCTGGTGAACGGCTTCAGCAAATGGCCACACGAGGCGGGCTGTGGCACCGCCACTGCGGCGATCGCCGATGAGGTTCGCCGCCCCGACCGGCTCTCTGGTTTTGCTCCTCAGGGCTTGGCGAACCTTGTGAACGGTTTCAGCAAGTGGCCGCAGGAGGCGGGTTGTGACGGCGCTATCCTTGCGATCGCCCGTGAGGTCAATCACCGCGCACACCGGCTGACTAACTTCACTCCGCAGGAGCTGGCAAATCTGGTGAACGGTTTCAGTAAGTGGCCGCTTGATTGCCAGGGCGCTATCGCAGTGATCGCCGGTGAGGTCCGTCGCCGAGCGGATCGGCTGTCGGGTTTCACACCGCAGAGCCTGGCCAATCTGGTGAACGGCTTCACAAAATCGCCAGAGGGGGCGGAGTGCCACGGCGCCATAGTTGCAATCGCCGGTGAGGTCCGTCGCCGCGCCAACCAGCTGTCTGATTTAACTCCACTCCAGTTGGCGAACCTGGCGAACGGCTTTAGCAAGTGGCCGGAGGGGGCGGAGTGCCACGGCGCTATGGTTGCGATCGCCGGTGAGGTGCATCACTGCGCTGACCGGCTGGCTGCTTTCACCCCGCAGAACCTGGCCAACCTGGTGAACGCTTTCAGCAAGTGGCCTGACGACACGGGCTGTGGCGACGCGGCGGTAACAATCGCCAGCCATCTCATTGGGGGCCCCGACCGCGAAGTCCAGCTCTCTGATTTTGATGCGCAGTCGCTGGCGAATCTGGTGAACGGCTTCAGCAAGTGGCCGTGGGACTGCCGAGACGCCATAGGTCAAATCGCCGACGAGGTCCGCCACCGCGCCGGCCGGCTGGCCGGCTTTACTCCCCAGCACTTGGCGAACATGGTGAATGGCTTCAGTAAAAGCCCAGAAGAGGAGAACACACGTCAGGCCGCCGCTGTGATCGCCAGTGAGGTGCGTCTGCGAGCCGACCAACTCTCGGGTTTTACCCCTCAGAACCTGGCGAATATGGCGAACGGCTTCAGCAAGTGGCTGCAAGAGCCGGAGTGTAGCCAAACCACCGTTGCGATCGCCAGCGAGGTGCTGCGCCGCTCGCGCCGCGATGTCTGGCTCTCTGATTTTGACCCGCAGACTCTGGCGAGCCTGATGAATGGTTTCTCAAAGTCGCCTGGGGACTGCCGTAGCGCTGCCATTGCGATCGCCGGTGAGGTCGGTCGCCGCGCAGGCCGGCTCTCTGATTTCACGCCGCAAGGTCTGGCGAATCTGGTGAATGGTTTCGGCAAGTGGTCTGACGATGGGGGCTGTGGCAACGCCACGCTGGCGATCGCCGGTGAGGTCTGTCGCCGCGCCGCACGGGTCGAGCGGCTGGTCGATTTTACCTCGCAAGGGCTAGCGAACCTCATGAACGGTTTCAGCAAGTGGCCCGACGAGAGGGGCACTGGCGACGCGATAGTTGCAATAGCGAGTGAGGTCCATCGCCGCGCCGCCCGGCTGTCTGATTTCACTGCGCAGAACCTGGCCAACATGGCGTACGGCTTCAGCAGGTGGCCGGAACAAGCGCGCTGTGGCGACGCCATGCGTGCGATCGCTGGCGAGGTCCTTCGCGCTGACCGGCTGGCTGATTTCACTGCGCAGGGTCTGGCGAACCTGGTGAACGGTTTCGGCAAGTGGGAGCGAGAGCAGGACATGCGCCAAGCCGCAGTCGCGATCGCCAACAACATTCGCAGTGCCAACCGGCTTTCTGATTTCACTGCACAGGGATTGGCGAGCCTGCTCAACGGTTTTAGCAAATGGCCGCAGGATGCTACGTGTCACCAGGCGGTCCTGGACACCGTCCGCAAACTGGGCTCGGGAGGCCAACGATTTGCGGGGTTCACCACAACGCAGCTCAGCGTGATCGCCAACGTTCTAGCGCGAGGTGTCATGAGCGGCGAGGACAGCGGAGAGGTCTTGGAGACCGCTCTGCTGAAGGATCGGCTGCACCAGCTGGCCCACCACTTTCACTATGCCAGCGATCGCCTGGAGCAGGCCGATGCGCTGGACATCGCCATGATTTTCAAGGCGCTGGCCAAGGCTCAATTGTTTGACGACCTCGCTTCGCTCGCACGCTCGGGATTGGATCGGTTGACCAAACTACGTCGTGCCTCAGATTTTGCCGCTCGGAACAGTCTGGAAAACATGGGTAATCTGTGTGCGGCTCTGCTGCCGCTGGCGCGCAGCCCGCGCAAGAACCTGCGCCCGCACCGCAGGCAGACTCTGAATTTGCTAAACGACATTCAACCGATCATCGAGCACAAGATCGAGGCGCATCTGAACGCAAGCGATGCGGAACGGACCCGCGGGCCGTTCGCCAGCCGCTGCCCCGCCTTGTCGATCTATCAGACGCTTAAGGCCCGCGCGGTCCTGGAGAGATTGTTCAGGCCACCGTATGTCGAGGGCAAGAAGTCCGATTTGCGGGTGAGGCAGGAAAACCTGCAGTCCAAGACCAAGGAGATGTTGGACAAGACCGGCGGCCTCGTCGAAGGCGACCTGTCCAACATGAGCTGGAACCTGATCGCCGAGATTGCGGCGGAGACCCCGCTCGATGCGCTGGACACATTCGTGGCGCAGAATGCGGCGACGGTCCAGGCCCAGCATCCTGCGTCGGTCTTCGACGTGCATCAGGTCTTGCGAAGCATGGATCACGAGCCCAGACCGCCGCAGGGTGAGGCAGGACTGATGCAGCTGCCGGTGGTGGATATGCGGGGCCGGCAATTGGCCACGGACCCGGAGAAACGGTATTCGATTTTTCATCGGCTGACCTCGGGAGCTTTGCCGGTCGTTGCGGTGCAGCTGCCAGGAAAGCCGAGCGCTTTCATGCTGGCGCGCACGGTGAACGTCAACGGTGTGCCATACCGCATGGACCTGTTCGGCGGCAGCAAGTTGAAGCCGCCAAATCGGCGCGTTTCACAGATCGCCGCCCGCGTTCCAGGTGTGGCGGAAGCAGAGACTTCCGGGGGAAAGCTGCTGGCCATTCCCTATGCCGATACCGCACCGGGCACCGCCTTCGAGCAGCTGTCGCGGGCCTGGGCTCCTTTCAAGGAGGCATATTATTACACTCAGCGCAGGGGTTTTGCCGCGCCGCCGGCAATCAAGGGCCTGGGGGTTCACGACTACGCGCTGGAAGGCGCCTTCAAACTGTCGCTGCTGCCGGATCGTCCCGCCAACCAGCAGCATCCCTTCAGGCTGACTGGGCCGGCGGGCCCGATCGCCTTGCGACCGCATGACGGCTGCGGCTTCATCAGGGCCTCGCTGGCCGAACGTATGCGGGCTGTTCGTCGCGCCGGCGAGCAGGAGGGTCCTGATCGCGTGCCTGCCTTTGCAGAGGGACGCAGATCGTCCGTTCCTGCATCCGCGCTGCAACATTATCCGCGCGGCGAGCAAGTGGCGGATGAGGCGCGAGAGAAAGCCATGACCTGGCTCGAGAGCCGACAAGGCCAAGAGCTGTCGGCTGAAGATCTGTTTCGCACCGTGACCGCCGGACATATCGACGGTCCCGGTGC
>NZ_JBWGIO010000047.1:0-22052 GCF_057784215.1 Mesorhizobium sp. CNPSo 4661
TCCGGCGCCGCGTCGATCTGGTCATAGCGCTTGTATTCGCCAAAATACTTCGTGATCGCCGCCGTCAGCGACGTCTTGCCATGATCGACGTGACCGATCGTGCCAATGTTCACATGCGGCTTGGTGCGCTCGAATTTACCTTTTGCCATGTGATCTCTCCATTCCTGCCTGCCCGTGCGGGCCTTGAATTAAGGTCTCGTGCAACCCGCTCGAGTTACGCGTATTTCTTCTGAACTTCCTGGGCGACCGCGGTCGGAACCGGCTCGTAGTGGTCGAACTGCATCGTGTACTGGGCGCGGCCCTGCGACATCGAACGCAGATTGTCGACGTACTTGAACATGTTCGCGAGCGGCACCATCGCATTGATGACGACGGCAACGCCGCGCGCTTCCTGGCCCTGGATCTGACCACGGCGGCCGTTGAGGTCGCCGATGACGCCACCGACGTAATCTTCCGGCGTCACGACCTCGACCTTCATGATCGGCTCCAAGAGCTGCACGCCGAGGCGCGGCGCAGCTTCCTTGAAGCAGGCGCGGGAGGCGATTTCGAACGCCAGCACCGAGGAGTCGACGTCGTGGAAGGCGCCGTCGACCAGCGTGGCCTTCACACCGATCATAGGGAAGCCGGCGAACGGGCCGGAACCCATGACGCTGTTGATGCCCTTCTCGACACCCGGGATGTATTCCTTCGGAACCGCACCGCCGACGATCTTGGACTCGAACACAAACTCTTCGCTCTCGGTGTTCGGCTCGAAGATGATCTTGACGCGAGCGAACTGACCGGTACCGCCGGTCTGCTTCTTGTGCGTGTAATCCTGCTCGTGCGTGCGGGTGATCGTCTCGCGATAGGCCACCTGCGGGGCGCCGACATTGGCTTCGACCTTGAACTCGCGACGCATGCGGTCGACGATGATGTCGAGATGCAGCTCGCCCATGCCAGCGATGATGGTCTGACCGCTTTCCTCGTCGGTCTTGACGCGGAAGGACGGATCCTCAGCCGCCAGGCGATGCAGCGCGAGGCCCATCTTTTCCTGATCGTTCTTGGTCTTCGGCTCGATGGCGATCTGGATGACCGGATCGGGGAATTCCATGCGCTCGAGGATGACCGGGTGCAGCGGATCGCAGAGCGTGTCGCCGGTGGTCGTGTCCTTGAGGCCTGCCAGAGCGACGATGTCGCCGGCAAAAGCTTCTTCAACGTCGGCGCGCGAATTTGCATGCATCTGCAGCATGCGGCCGATGCGCTCCTTCTTGCCCTTCACGGTGTTGTCGACCGAGATGCCCTTGGCGAGCTTGCCCGAATAGATGCGGGCGAAGGTCAGCGAGCCGACGAACGGGTCGTTCATGATCTTGAACGCCAGCATCGACAGCGGCTCGTTGTCATCGGCATGACGCTCGATCTCGGCGTCGGTCTTGGCGTCGACGCCCTTGATGGCCGGCACGTCGATCGGCGACGGCAGGTATTCGACGACGGCGTCGAGCAGCGGCTGCACGCCCTTGTTCTTGAAGGCCGAGCCGCAGAACATCGGGAAGAACTTGACCGCGATGGTGCCCTTGCGGATCAGCGCGCGGATCTCGTCATTCGACGGCATCTTGCCTTCGAGGTAGTTCTCGAGCGCGGTCTCGTCCATCTCGACGGCGGCTTCGATCATCTTCTCGCGGTACTGCTCGGCCTTCGCCTTGAGGTCGGCCGGGATCTCGACGACGTCCCAGGCAGCGCCGAGCGTTTCATCGCGCCAGACAAGCGCGTTCATCTCGACGAGGTCGACAACGCCCTTGAACTCGGTCTCGGCGCCGATCGGCAACTGCATGACGACAGCCTGCGCACCGAGGCGCGAACCGATCATTTCCTCGGAGCGGTAGAAGTCGGCGCCGATCTTGTCCATCTTGTTGCAGAAGATCATGCGCGGCACGTGGTACTTGTCAGCCTGGCGCCACACGGTCTCGGTCTGCGGCTCCACGCCGGCGTTGGCGTCGAGCAGCGCGATGGCACCGTCGAGCACGCGCAGCGAACGCTCGACTTCGATGGTGAAGTCGACGTGTCCGGGGGTGTCGATGATGTTGAAGCGGCGCATCTTGCCGTCGCGACCTTTCCAGAAGGTCGTGGTCGCGGCCGAGGTGATGGTGATGCCGCGTTCCTGCTCCTGCTCCATCCAGTCCATGGTGGCAGCGCCGTCATGGACTTCGCCGATCTTATGCGACTTGCCCGT
Source organism: Mesorhizobium sp. CNPSo 4661 (assembly GCF_057784215.1). Classification (NCBI taxonomy): domain Bacteria; kingdom Pseudomonadati; phylum Pseudomonadota; class Alphaproteobacteria; order Hyphomicrobiales; family Phyllobacteriaceae; genus Mesorhizobium; species Mesorhizobium sp. CNPSo 4661. The sequence goes on from NZ_JBWGIO010000047.1 coordinate 2,207, forward strand.
GTAATACAGGACGCGCTCGGTCGTCGTCGTCTTGCCGGCGTCGATATGCGCCATGATACCGAAATTGCGGTAGTCTTCGATCTTGTATTCGCGGGCCATGGGAGGTGCCTCTCAGTCTCGTTCGCGCTTTACCAGCGGTAGTGCGCGAAGGCGCGGTTGGCTTCCGCCATCTTATGGGTGTCTTCACGCTTCTTCACGGCCGTGCCGCGGTTGTTGGCCGCGTCCATCAGCTCGCCCGAAAGGCGGTCGACCATGGTGGTCTCGTTGCGGTTGCGCGCGGCGGCGATCAGCCAGCGGATGGCCAGCGCCTGGCGGCGCTCGGGGCGCACGTCGACCGGAACCTGGTAGGTGGCGCCGCCGACGCGACGCGAGCGCACTTCCACATGCGGCGCGACATTGTCGAGCGCCTGATGGAATACGGTGACCGGCTCCTGCTTGGTCTTGGCCTGGACCTGGTCCAGCGCGCCGTAGACGATGGTCTCGGCAACCGACTTCTTGCCGTCATACATGACGGCGTTCATGAACTTGGTGACGATCAGATCGCCGAACTTGGGGTCCGGATTGATCTCACGCTTTTCTGCACTGTGACGACGGGACATGGGAAACCCTTACTTCGGACGCTTGGCGCCGTATTTCGAACGACGCTGCTTGCGGTTCTTCACACCCTGCGTGTCGAGCACGCCACGGATGATGTGGTAGCGGACGCCCGGCAGATCCTTGACGCGGCCGCCGCGGATCATGACCACCGAGTGTTCCTGAAGGTTGTGGCCTTCACCGGGGATGTAGCCGATCACTTCAAAACCGTTGGTCAGGCGAATCTTGGCCACCTTGCGCAGCGCCGAGTTCGGCTTCTTCGGCGTCGTGGTGTAGACGCGCGTGCAGACGCCCCGCTTCTGCGGGTTCTGCTGCATGGCCGGGACCTTGTTGCGCTTCACCGGCGCCAGGCGCGGCTTGCGGATCAGCTGGTTGACGGTAGGCATTAAACCCTCTTGTCTCTCAATTCCGTGTCTGCCCTGTCAGGGCCGCTCAAAGCGTCATTCCCATACGCAAATTCGGGCAACACACCGCGCCTCGCGGTCCTGCCCGAACAAATTGCAGAGGAAGCGGAAGCCGCTTCATGCGCGCCGGAAATGTCTTTTCGCTCGTAAAACGAACCCTGTTTGAGGCAAACTCCAAAGCGTGTCGCTTCGGACAGGAGAGCCTCACATCGGTTCTGACGTCGCGGCTTCTACTCGCAACCCCAGGGTCCGTCAACCCCGGCGAGGCAAATATTGCGCCGAACTGGAGGCTGGGCAGCCATGCGAAAAACGCATGTAATTTTCTTGCGTCTTTTTTCAAGAGCGAGGAAGAAAGTGACCGGCTTTGCGCTGTCCTGCACCCCGGCTTCGTGCCAAAAGGCGGCTTGAACCGGACAATCTCGGGGAAAACGAGGAATCAGCCCGTGAACGACAATGAAGAGCGCCCGGTCACCGTGATCACCGGACGGGTCTGGAAGAAGAAAGGCGGCAAACCGGAGGGCGTGCATGTGATGCTGGTGGCGCCCGACGATGATTCTGCCGTGCGCCGCGCCCTCGAATCGCTTGCCGCCGAAGGTTACGCCGAGGCCGAGCTCGACCAGATCGGCGACATGGAGGGCGAGCCCGACGACGAGCCGCATCTGTCGGCCTATCAGGGTGCGCTGGAGGGCGAGGTTTCGATCGTCACCTTCGAAGAGCCGATCTGAAAAGCGCGGCCAGCGTCACACTTCCCGGACTCGCCGGACAAACCTGTCCTGCCTAGACACCCCCTTCATTCCTTGGAGTTCCCATGACCAGCAACGCAATCAAGCTCGGCATCGTCGGCGTGGGAAAGATCGTCCGCGACCAGCACCTGCCGGCGGTCGCCAAGGATGGCAACTACCAGCTGACAGCAGCGGCCAGCCGCCACGGCAAGGTCGACGGTATTGCGAACTATCCCGATATCGAGGCGATGCTTGCGGCCGAACCCGGCCTCGAGGCGGTCTCGCTCTGCATGCCGCCGCAGTTCCGCTACGACGCGGCGCGCACCGCGCTGGGAGCAAAGAAGCATGTGTTCCTCGAAAAGCCGCCGGGCGCAACGGTGAGCGAAGTCGAGCACCTCAAGGCGCTGGCCGAAAAGAACAGCGTTTCGCTCTTCGCCAGCTGGCACTCGCGCTATGCGCCGGCGGTGGAGGCCGCGCGTGCGTTCCTCGCGTCGGCCAGGCTGACTTCGGCCGCCATCAACTGGAAGGAAGACGTGCGCCGCTGGCACCCGAACCAGGAATGGATCTGGGAACCGGGCGGCTTCGGTGTGTTCGATCCCGGCATCAACGCCCTGTCGATCGCCACCCATATCCTGCCGCCGATGTTCATCACCTCGGCCATGCTCGATTTTCCGGAGAATCGCGCTGCACCGGTCGCGGCGCATGTCGCCTTCCGCACCTCCAACGGCTTGCCGGTCACGATGGAGCTCGACTGGCTGCAGACCGGCCCCCAGAGCTGGGACATTCTGGCTGAAACCGACAAGGGCAAGATGGTGCTGTCGGGCGGCGGCGCTAAGCTCGCCGTCGACGGCAAGGTCGTCCACGACGAGCCGGAAGCCGAATACCCGATGCTTTACAGGCACTTCGCGGAGATCGTTCGCGCCGGAACTTCCGATGTCGACCTCGCGCCGCTACAGCACGTCGCCGATGCCTTCATGCTGGGCAAGCGCAACGTTGTCGAGGCGTTCTTCGACTGAGGCAGCGCCAAAACGTCGAGGCGAACGGCACCTTACTCAACGATCGCGATGGCGAAGCCGTCATAACCCTTGGCGCCGACCGTCTGGATGGCCGTGCCGTCCAGACGCTTCTCGCCGCCGATGAACGAAAACGCGGCGCGGGCGCCTTCGACATTGGCGTCGCCGCTGTCCATTTTCACGACCGCGCCGTCGCGGATGACGTTGTCGCAGACGACGACGGTGCCTGGGCGCGACAGCTTCATGGCCCAGGTCAGATAGTTCGGGTTGTTCGGCTTGTCGGCATCGATGAAGATCAGGTCGAACGGACCGGCACCTTCGTCAGCCAGCGCGGCAAGAGACTGCAGCGCAGGCCCCACGCGCAGGTCGATCTTGTCGGAAACCCCTGCCCGCTCGAAATTCGAACGTGCGACCTTGGCGTGGTGCGGATCGAGCTCCAGCGTCACGACGTTGCCGTCCGCCGGCAATCCCCTCGCCATCCAGATGGTCGAGTAGCCGCCGAGCGTGCCGACCTCCAGCACTTTCTTCGCGCCGCGGATGCGCACCAGCAACGACAACAGCTTGCCCTGCGCGGCCGACACGTCGATCGCCGGCAGGCCCTGATCGCGGTTGGCCTTGAGCACCGCATCCAGAACGGGATCCGCTTCGAAAAGAGAGGAAACGATATAGTCGTCGACAGCCGTCCAGGTCCTGCTGCTCATAGCTTTTCCTCGTTCGTGAAGTTAGATCAGGACGACAGCTCCAGGGCCGTCATCCTGATCTGGTCTTTTTGTTGGAGCATGATCTTTTCCGAAAACCGGCGCCCACTTTTCGGGATCATGCTCTGAAATGCAAAAAGGGGCCACGTGGGCCCCTTCTTGTCGTTCTCATATCACACCGCTCACTGCGCGGCGTTGACCATATCGGTCAGCATCGGGTCGGCGACCTCGACACCGGAGGCCTTGCGGCGCTCGTCGATGATGAGCTCGTCGCGCGCGGTGGCGATGCGCCGGATCTGGCTCATCGTGCCGCCCGTGCCGGCCGGGATCAGACGGCCGACGATGACGTTCTCCTTCAGGCCCTGCAGCATGTCGGTCTTGCCGGCAACCGCAGCCTCGGTGAGCACCCTGGTCGTCTCCTGGAAGGAAGCAGCCGAGATGAAGGACGGCGTCTGCAGCGAGGCCTTGGTGATGCCGAGCAGCACCGGCTGACCTTCGGCCGGCTTCTTGCCGTCCTCGATCAGGCGCTCGTTGACCTCTTCCAGTTCGATCACGTCGACGTGGTCGCCCGGGATGTAGGTCGAGTCGCCCTGGACGGTGATCTCAACCTTCTGCAGCATCTGGCGAACGATCACCTCGATGTGCTTGTCGTTGATCGACACGCCCTGCAGACGGTAGACTTCCTGGATCTCGTTGACGAGGTAAGAGGCAAGCGCCTCCACGCCCTTGATCGCCAGGATGTCGTGCGGCGCGGGATTGCCATCGAGGATGTAGTCGCCCTTCTCGATGACGTCGCCGTCCTGGAGATGGAACGGCTTGCCCTTCGGGATCAGGTACTCCACCGGCTCCAACGTCGAGTCGTGCGGTTCGATGATGATGCGGCGCTTGTTCTTGTAGTCGCGGCCGAAGCGGATCGTGCCATCGATCTCGGCGATGATGGCGTGATCCTTCGGACGGCGAGCCTCGAACAGTTCTGCAACGCGCGGCAGACCACCGGTGATGTCCTTGGTCTTGGCGCTTTCCATCGGGATACGCGCCAGCACGTCGCCAGGCTTCACATGGGCGCCCGGCTCGACCGAGAGGATGGCCTCGACTGAGAGCAGGAAGCGCGCATCGCCGCCCTTCGACAGCTTGCCGACCTTGCCCTTGGCGTCCTGGATGACGATCGCGGGCTTCAGGTCGCTGCCGCGCGGCGTCGAACGCCAGTCGATGACCTCACGCTTGGTGATGCCGGTCGACTCGTCGGCCGTTTCCTGGACGGAGATGCCGTCGACCAGATCCTCGAACGCCACGCGACCCTCGATCTCGGTGAGGATCGGGCGGGTATAGGGATCCCACTCGGCGATACGCTGACCGCGCTTCACCTTGTCGCCATCGTCCACGAAGATACGCGAACCATAGGCGACGCGGTGCGTGGCGCGCTCCTTGCCGGTCTCATCGAGGATGAGCACCGCCATGTTGCGACCCATGACCATCTGCTGGCCTTCCGAGTTGCGCACCACGTTGCGGTTGCGGATCTGCACCTTGCCCTCATACGAGGCTTCAAGGAACGAACTATCCACCACCTGCGCCGTGCCGCCCATGTGGAAGGTACGCATGGTGAGCTGGGTGCCCGGTTCGCCGATCGACTGCGCCGCGATGACGCCGACTGCCTCGCCCTGGTTGACGGGCGTACCGCGCGCCAGGTCGCGACCGTAGCAGACGGCGCACACGCCGGTCCTGACCTCGCAGGTCAGCGCCGAGCGGATGCGGATCGACTGCACGCCGGCCTTTTCGATCTGCTCCACATCGCGCTCATCCATCAGCGTGCCGGCCTTGACCAGCAACTCGCCGGAGACCGGATGGTTGATGTCGTCGAGCGCGGTGCGGCCCAGCACGCGCTGGCCGACCGAAGCGACGACCTGACCGGCATCGACGATCGGCTGCATGGTGAGGCCCTTGTCGGTGCCGCAATCCACGGAGTTGACGATGCAGTCCTGCGCCACGTCGACGAGACGGCGGGTGAGGTAACCCGAGTTCGCCGTCTTCAAGGCGGTGTCGGCCAGACCCTTGCGGGCGCCGTGGGTCGAGTTGAAATACTCGAGCACGGTGAGGCCTTCCTTGAAGTTCGAGATGATCGGCGTCTCGATGATTTCACCCGAGGGCTTGGCCATCAGGCCACGCATGCCGGCAAGCTGACGCATCTGGGTGGGCGAACCGCGCGCACCCGAATGCGACATCATGTAGATCGAGTTCATCGGCTTCTGACGGCCGTTGTCCTCGAATTCCACCGCCTTGATGCGCGCCATCATCTCGTCGGCGACCTTTTCCGAGCACTTGGCCCAGGCGTCGACGACCTTGTTGTACTTCTCGCCCTGCGTGATCAGGCCGTCATTGTACTGCTGCTCGTATTCCTTGGCCAAAGCCTCGGTGTCGGAAACAAGCTTCAGCTTGGAGTCCGGGATCAGCATGTCGTCCTTGCCGAACGAAATGCCGGCACGACAGGCATGCGCAAAGCCGAGCGCCATGATGCGGTCGCAGAAGATGACCGTCTCTTTCTGACCGCAGTGGCGGTAGACGGTGTCGATCATCTTGGAGATGTTCTTCTTGGTCATCTCCTGGTTGGCGGTCTCGTAAGGCACGTTGACGTTCTTCGGCAGAAGTTCGCCGATGATCATGCGGCCAGGCGTGGTGTCGTAGATCTTCGACACGACCTTGCCTTCGGCATCGACCGTGCGGAAGCGGCCCTTGATCTTGGCGTGCAGGGTGACGGCCTTGGTCTCCAGCGCATGCTGGAGCTCGCCCATGTCGGCAAACACCATGCCTTCGCCCGGCTCGTTCTGGTTGACGATCGAGAGATAGTAGAGACCGAGAACCATGTCCTGCGACGGCACGATGATCGGCGCGCCGGAGGCCGGGTGCAGGATGTTGTTGGTCGACATCATCAGCACGCGGGCTTCAAGCTGCGCTTCCAGGGACAGCGGCACGTGGACCGCCATCTGGTCGCCGTCGAAGTCGGCGTTGAAGGCGGTGCAGACCAGCGGGTGCAGCTGAATCGCCTTGCCTTCGATCAGGATCGGCTCGAACGCCTGGATGCCAAGGCGGTGCAGCGTCGGCGCGCGGTTCAACAGCACCGGATGCTCGCGGATGACCTCGTCGAGGATATCCCAAACCTCCGGACGCTCCTTCTCGACCAGCTTCTTCGCCTGCTTGACGGTCGAGGAGAAACCCTTGGCGTCGAGGCGGGCGTAGATGAAGGGCTTGAAGAGCTCGAGGGCCATCTTTTTCGGCAGGCCGCACTGATGCAGCTTGAGCTCCGGACCGGTCACGATGACCGAGCGGCCGGAATAGTCGACGCGCTTGCCGAGCAGGTTCTGGCGGAACCGGCCCTGCTTGCCCTTCAGCATGTCGGACAGCGACTTCAGCGGACGCTTGTTGGCGCCGGTGATGACGCGGCCGCGACGGCCGTTGTCGAAGAGTGCATCGACGGCTTCCTGCAGCATGCGCTTTTCGTTGCGCACGATGATGCCGGGCGCGCGCAGCTCGATCAGCCGCTTCAGGCGGTTGTTGCGGTTGATGACGCGACGGTAGAGGTCGTTGAGGTCCGACGTAGCGAAGCGGCCGCCGTCCAGCGGGACAAGCGGGCGCAGGTCCGGCGGGATCACCGGAACCACCTTCATGATCATCCATTCCGGACGGTTTCCGGATTCCATGAAGTTCTCGACGACCTTGAGCCGCTTCAGGTACTTCTTCTGCTTGAGCTCGGAGGTGGTCGAAGCCAGCTCCGAACGCAGATCGCCTGCGATCTTCTCCAGGTCCATGCCGGCCAGGAGGTCATGAATGGCCTCGGCGCCGATCATGGCGGTGAAAGAGTCCTCGCCGTACTCGTCGACGGCAAGCATGTACTCTTCCTCGCTGAGGAGCTGGTTCTCCTTCAGCGCGGTGAGGCCCGGCTCGGTGACGATGTAGTTCTCGAAGTAGAGCACGCGCTCGATGTCCTTGAGCGTCATGTCGAGCAGCGTGCCGATGCGCGAAGGCAGCGACTTCAGGAACCAGATATGGGCGACGGGCGCGGCGAGCTCGATATGGCCCATGCGCTCGCGGCGGACGCGCGACAGCGTGACTTCGACGCCGCACTTTTCGCAGATGACGCCCTTGTACTTCATGCGCTTGTACTTGCCGCACAGGCACTCATAGTCCTTGATCGGACCAAAAATGCGCGCGCAGAACAGGCCGTCACGCTCCGGCTTGAAGGTGCGGTAGTTGATGGTCTCCGGCTTCTTGATCTCGCCGAACGACCAGGACAGAATCTTCTCTGGGCTGGCAAGCGAGATCCGGATCGAATCGAACACCTGCGCAGGCGCCTGCGGGTTGAAGAGATTCATGACCTCTTGGTTCATGCCGTTCTCCTTTTCGGGGTCCTCGATAACCCCTTGCATCGATCGCGGACGAAATGTCCGCAGACTGGCCGGTCGAACCGGCCGAAAAGTTTGAAGGGCGCGCCGCGCTTAGAGCGCGGCGCGCGCCATAGCCATTACTCGGCTGCGTCGGGCAGACGCGTCGGGGTCTCTTCGACCTGGGTATTCTCCAGCTCGACATTGAGGCCCAGCGAGCGCATTTCCTTGACGAGAACGTTGAAGCTCTCGGGAATGCCCGCCTCGAACGTGTCATCGCCTCGCACGATCGCCTCGTAGACCTTGGTGCGGCCGGCGACGTCGTCCGACTTCACCGTCAGCATTTCCTGCAGCGTGTAGGCGGCGCCGTAGGCTTCGAGCGCCCAGACCTCCATTTCGCCGAAGCGCTGGCCGCCAAACTGCGCCTTGCCGCCCAGCGGCTGCTGGGTGACTAGCGAGTACGGACCGATCGAGCGCGCGTGGATCTTGTCGTCCACCAGGTGATGCAGCTTGAGCATATAGATATAGCCCATCGTCACCTTGCGATCGAACGGCTCGCCGGTGCGGCCGTCATAGAGCTGCGACTGACCGCTGGTGTGCAGGCCCGCCTGCTCCAGCATGGTGTTGATGTCGGCCTCATGCGCGCCGTCGAACACCGGAGTCGCGATGGAGACGCCGCGGCGCATCTGCTCGCTCAGGCGAACGATGCTCTCGTCGTCATACTCGCGGATCGGCTCGTTGCGGTCGTTGGCAGGCATGAAGCTTTCCAGCGTCTTGCGCAGCGGCTTGATGTCGCCGCCACCCTTATACGCGTCGATCAGCTCGCCGATCTTCCTGCCCATGCCGGCGCAAGCCCAGCCCAGGTGCGTTTCCAGGATCTGGCCGACATTCATGCGGCTCGGCACACCCAGCGGGTTGAGCACGATATCGGCATGCGTGCCGTCCTCGAGGAAAGGCATGTCCTCGACCGGAACGATGCGCGACACGACACCCTTGTTGCCGTGACGGCCGGCCATCTTGTCGCCCGGCTGCATCTTGCGCTTCACCGCCACGAAGACCTTGACCATCTTCATGACGCCCGGAGGCATTTCGTCGCCGCGCTGCACCTTCTCGACCTTGTCCATGAAGCGCTGCTCGAGCGCCTTCTTGGACTCGTCGTACTGGCCGCGCAGAGCCTCGAGCTCGCCCTGGAGCTTCTCGTTCTCCACGGCGAACTGCCACCATTGCGAACGCGGATACTCGTCGAGCGTGTCCTTCGACAGCTTCGAGCCCTTCTTGAAGCCCTTCGGCCCGGCGATCGCTTCCTTCCCGACCAGCACGTCGGAAAGACGCGCATAGACGTTGCGGTCGAGGATCGCCTGCTCGTCGTCGCGGTCCTTGGCCAGACGCTCGATCTCCTCGCGCTCGATCGCCATCGCGCGCTCGTCCTTCTCCACGCCGTGGCGGTTGAAGACGCGCACTTCGACGACCGTGCCGAAGGTGCCCGGAGGCATGCGCATGGAGGTGTCGCGGACGTCCGAGGCCTTTTCGCCGAAGATGGCGCGCAGAAGCTTTTCTTCCGGCGTCATCGGGCTTTCGCCCTTCGGCGTGATCTTGCCGACCAGGATGTCGCCCGGCTGCACCTCGGCACCGATATAGACGATGCCGGCCTCGTCGAGGTTCTTCAGCGCCTCTTCCGAAACGTTCGGAATGTCGCGCGTGATTTCCTCCGGCCCGAGCTTGGTGTCGCGCGCCATGACCTCGAACTCCTCGATGTGGATCGAGGTGAAGACGTCGTCGGCCACGATGCGCTCGGAGAGCAGGATCGAGTCCTCGTAGTTGTAGCCGTTCCACGGCATGAACGCGACCAGCACGTTGCGGCCGAGCGCCAGATCGCCGAGCTCGGTCGACGGACCGTCGGCAATGATGTCGCCCTTGTTGACGCGGTCACCCATGCGCACCAGCGGACGCTGGTTGATGCAGGTGTTCTGGTTCGAACGCTGGAACTTCATCAGCCGGTAGATATCGACGCCGGACTTGCCGGGATCGAGATCTTCCGTGGCGCGGATGACGATACGGGTCGCGTCGACCTGGTCGACCACGCCGCCGCGACGAGCACCGATGGCGGCGCCCGAGTCTCGGGCGACGACCGGCTCCATGCCGGTGCCGACGAACGGCGCTTCGGCGCGCACCAGCGGCACGGCCTGACGCTGCATGTTCGAGCCCATCAGCGCGCGGTTGGCGTCGTCGTTCTCGAGGAACGGGATGAGCGCTGCCGCGACAGACACCATCTGCTTCGGCGAAACGTCCATCAGGTCGACGTTTTCGCGCGGCGCCATCATCACTTCGCCGGCGTTACGGCAAATGACGAACTCGTCGACGAAGCTGCCATGCTTGTCGAGCTCGGCGTTGGCCTGCGCGACATAGTGCTTGGCCTCTTCCATCGCCGACAGGTAGACAACCTCGTTGGTCAGCTTGCCGCTCACGATCTTGCGGTACGGGCTTTCGATGAAGCCGTACTTGTTGACACGCGCGAAGGTGGCCAGCGAGTTGATCAGACCGATATTCGGGCCTTCCGGCGTCTCGATCGGGCAGATGCGGCCGTAATGCGTCGGGTGCACGTCGCGCACCTCGAAGCCGGCGCGCTCGCGGGTCAGACCGCCCGGTCCAAGCGCCGACAGGCGACGCTTGTGGGTGATCTCCGACAGCGGGTTGGTCTGGTCCATGAACTGCGACAGCTGCGAGGAACCGAAGAACTCGCGCACGGCGGCAGCCGCCGGCTTGGCGTTGATCAGGTCCTGCGGCATGACGGTGTCGATCTCGATCGAGGACATGCGTTCCTTGATCGCGCGCTCCATGCGCAGCAGGCCGACGCGGTACTGGTTCTCCATCAGCTCGCCGACCGAACGCACGCGGCGGTTGCCGAGATTGTCGATGTCGTCGATCTCGCCCTTGCCGTCACGCAGCTCGACCAGCGTCTTGACCACGGCCAGGATGTCTTCCTTGCGCAGCACGCGCACGGTGTCCTCGGCCTTGAGCTCGAGGCGCATGTTCATCTTGACACGGCCGACGGCCGACAAGTCGTAGCGCTCGCTGTCGAAGAACAGCGAGTTGAACATGGCTTCGGCGGTCTCGAGCGTCGGCGGCTCGCCCGGGCGCATGACGCGGTAAATGTCGAACAGCGCGTCCTGGCGGCTCTCGTTCTTGTCGACGTTGAGCGTGTTGCGGATGTAGGCGCCGACATTGACGTGGTCGATGTCCAGGATCTGGATCTCGTCCTCGCCGGTGCCGAGCAGCACCTTCAGCGTCTTGTCGTCGATCTCGTCGCCAGCCTCGAGGAAGATCTCGCCCGTGGCGTAGTTGACGATGTCCTCGGCAAGGTAGTTGCCGAGCAGATCCTCGTCAGTCGCCTTGATGGCCTTGAGACCCTTCTCGCCGAGCTGGCGAGCCTGGCGGGCGGTGATCTTCTTGCCTTGTTCGACCACGATCTCGCCGGTGTCGGCATCGACCAGGTCGCCGACGGCCTTGAGACCGCGGAAACGCTCGACGTTGAACGGAATGCGCCAGTGGTCGCCGGCGCGCTTGTAGGTGATCTTGTTGTAGAAGGTCGACAGGATCTCCTCGCCATCCATGCCGAGCGCCATCAGCAGCGACGTCACGGGAATCTTGCGGCGACGGTCGATGCGGGCGTGCACGACGTCCTTGCTATCGAACTCGATGTCGAGCCACGAGCCGCGATAGGGAATGACGCGCGCGGCGAACAGAAGCTTGCCCGACGAGTGCGACTTGCCCTTGTCATGGTCGAAGAAGACGCCCGGCGAGCGGTGCATCTGCGAGACGATGACGCGCTCGGTGCCGTTGACGATGAAGGTGCCGTTCGACGTCATGAGCGGCATGTCGCCCATGTAGACGTCCTGCTCCTTGATGTCCTTGATCGACTTGGCGCCGGTATCCTCGTCGATATCGAACACGATGAGGCGCAGCGTCACCTTGAGCGGCGCGGCATAGGTCAGGTCGCGCTGACGGCACTCGTCAACGTCGAATTTCGGTGCCTCGAACTCGTACTTCACGAACTCCAGCATCGAGGAGCCGGAAAAGTCGGAGATCGGGAAGACCGACTTGAAAACGGCCTGCAGTCCCTCGTCCGGACGGCCGCCCTTGGGCTCGTCCACCATCAGGAACTGGTCATAGGATGCCTTCTGGACCTCGATGAGGTTCGGCATCTCCGCAACTTCCGGGATCTTTCCGAAGAACTTGCGTACGCGTCTGCGGCCATTGAAAGTCTGGGTCTGGGCCATCGTCGCTCCTTAGCTATAAACTCGGGACGAACCTCGCCGCGGCTCGCCTTGCACCAACGGGCGGCCTCGGCAGCTGCCCCTATCTGTTCTTCCGGCTGCCTTGCCAATCTCTTGGGCCAATTGCTTGGCGGCTACCGGCTAAAACGGGAGAAAACCCGTTTCCGGAAGGCCGCTTTTCGGCCCTCAGGAAAGAGGTTTTCAAACGCCTCGCGCAACAAAGCCCTCCCTCAGTTCAAGGGAGGGGGCGGACGGCGCGAGACCGTCCGCCCTCGCCTAACAGGCTTACTTCAGCTCGACCTTGGCGCCAGCTGCTTCCAGCTGAGCCTTGAACTTGTCGGCGTCGGCCTTGGAAACGCCTTCCTTGACCGGCTTCGGAGCCGCTTCGACCAGGTCCTTGGCTTCCTTGAGGCCAAGGCCGGTGATGGCGCGGACTTCCTTGATGACGTTGATCTTCTGGGCGCCGGCATCGGCGAGAACGACGTCGAATTCCGTCTTCTCTTCAGCCGGAGCAGCGGCAGCGGCACCAGCGCCGCCAGCAGCGGCAACCGCCACCGGAGCAGCAGCCGAAACGCCCCACTTCTCTTCCAGGAGCTTCGACAGCTCAGCCGCCTCGAGGACGGTCAGCTTCGAAAGGTCGTCTACGATCTTTGCGAGATCAGCCATTTTGATATTCCTTTAGTTGGTTCGAACGTGTGTTGTTGACAGCGAGGAACGGCCTCATGCCGCCTCGTCCTTCCGGGCGTAAGCGCCGATGACACGCGCGACCGAAGCCGCGGGCGCATTGACGATCTGGGCGATCCGGGTAGCCGGCGTGGCGATCATGCCAACCAGCCTGGCGCGCAGCTCGTCGAGCGACGGTAGTGTGGCGAGTGCCTTCACACCGTCGGCGTCGAGCGAGGTCGAGCCCATCGCGCCACCGAGAATGACCAACTTGTCATTCCCCTTGGCGAAATCGGACGCGACCTTCGGCGCCGCAATCGGATCCTCCGAATAAGCGACCAGCGTCTGTCCCTTGAACAGATCGATGATCGATGCGGAGTCCGTGCCCTGAAGAGCGATCTTGGCGAGACGGTTCTTCGCGACTTTGACGGTGCCACCGGCAGCGCGCATCTTCGACCGAAGGTCGTTCATTTGCGCGACGGTGATACCGGCGTAGTGGGCCACGACGACTGAACCAGCGCTTGAAAACGCATCATTCAGGCCCGTGACGAGTTCGCGTTTTTCCGCTCTGTCCACTGCCTATCTCCAGTTGACCCCTGCCCCATTGACGAGGTCAGAAGTCGGGTTGCCTTTTGCCGGCCGGGCATCCAGTAACGGATCTCCCGAACGACGCTCGAGGATCCTGCCCCCTTTCGCCACACCAGCCGGCAAGCCGGATGGTGCGCAGACAAAAGGCAAACACGGTTCGAACCTTTCATTGGAGCCTTTGGCTCCTTTGTCGGGTCTTCACCCGTCTCATGCAGGCCCAAGTGAATTAAGGCTTTTGGGCCGCCTGCAATCTCGGACAGGATATCCGGAAACCTTCCGGCTTCCGGGGTACCGGGCCGCCGACGGGTCGGCGGTCCGGAATTCTTCTTTGTTAGAGCATGATCTTTACCGAAAACCGGTTCCCGCTTTTCGGGATCATGCTCTAGCGACCGGCCTGAAGCCGGTCAGATGACACTTACGACGCGGCGAGCGTCGCGATGTCGAGCTTGAGGCCGGGGCCCATCGTCGAGGTGACCGACACCTTCTTGACGTAGTTGCCCTTGGCGCCCGCGGGCTTGGCCTTGGTCACTGCGTCTGCGAAGGCGCGGACATTTTCTTCCAGCGCCTTGACGTCGAACGAGACCTTGCCGACGCCGGCCTGGACGATGCCGGCCTTCTCGACGCGGAACTCGACGGCGCCGCCCTTCGAAGCCTTGACGGCCGCGGCCACATCGGTGGTCACGGTGCCGACCTTCGGGTTCGGCATCATGCCGCGCGGGCCGAGCACCTTACCCAGACGACCGACCAGCGGCATCATGTCCGGCGTGGCGATGCAGCGATCGAAATCGATCGTGCCCTTCTGGACGATGTCGACCAGGTCCTCGGCGCCAACGATATCGGCGCCGGCGGCCTTGGCTTCCTCGGCCTTGTCGCCACGGGCGAACACGGCGACGCGCACCGAGCGGCCGGTGCCGTTCGGCAGGTTGACCACGCCGCGGACCATCTGGTCGGCATGGCGCGGATCGACGCCGAGGTTCATCGAGATCTCGACGGTCTCGTCGAACTTCACCTTGGACCGGTCCTTGAGCAGCTGCAGCGCCTCGGAGAGGGCGTAAGCCTTGTTCGGATCGATGCCTTCGCGGCTCTTGGCAATACGCTTTGCAATCTTTGCCATGATCTTAGCCCACCACTTCCAGGCCCATCGAGCGGGCGGAACCCTCGACCATGCGCATGGCCGCCTCGACGTCGTTTGCGTTCAGGTCCTTCATCTTCTGCTCGGCGATCGCGCGCACCTTGTCGCGGCTGATCGTGCCGACCTTGGTCTTGCCTGGCTCCTTGGAGCCCGACTTCAGGTTGGCTGCCTTCTTCAGGAAGTAGCTCACCGGCGGCGTCTTCATGACGAAGGTGAACGACTTGTCCTGGTAGTAGGTGATGACGACCGGGATCGGCGATCCCTTCTCGAGCTCCTGGGTCTGCGCGTTGAACGCCTTGCAGAATTCCATGATGTTGATGCCGCGCTGACCAAGCGCCGGGCCGATCGGGGGCGACGGCGTGGCCGAGCCCGCGGCAACCTGGAGCTTGAGCTGGCCTGCAACTTTCTTAGCCATCTCTATTCCTGCCTTTTCTCATGCCGGCCCCTTTATCCGGGGAACGCCGGCGGTTGCAGTCTGGTGGTACGGTTCCGACGACCGGCTATGCCGCCTTCGCCTCCCACCCGTTCACGCGGCGCTTTTCACACCGCCCCGACGCCTTTCGGCGCGGGCGTGCCGACGCCTTGCGGCGCGGCTTTACGGATCAGCCCTTTTCGACCTGTCCGAATTCCAGATCGACGGGCACGGCGCGCCCGAAGATCGAAACTTCCACCTTGAGGCGGGCCCGCTCCTCGTCCACTTCCTGGACGACGCCGTTGAACGACGCGAAAGGACCGTCCGAAACGCGGATCGCCTCGCCGATCTCGAAGGTGACCGAAGGCTTCGGTCGCTCGACGCCTTCCTGGACCTGGTTCAGGATGCGCTGCGCCTCGGTCTCGGTGATCGGCACGGGCTTGGAGTCGCCCAGGAAGCCGGTGACCTTCGGCGTGTTCTTGACCAGCGAGAACACGGCGTCCGTCAGGTTGGCCTTCAACAGCACATAGCCCGGGAAGAATTTGCGCTCGGCATCGACCTTGCGGCCGCGACGGATCTCAACGACCTTCTCGGTCGGAACCACGATCTGCTCGATCTCACCGGACAGGCCCTTCTGCTTGGCCTTGTTCTCGATGTCCTCGGCGACCTTCTTCTCGAAGTTCGAATAGGCGTGGACGATATACCACCGCGCAGTCATTTCACGACCTCTCCGTAAACCGCCGAATTAATGTCCGAGACCCAGGATCCACTCGATCGCATAGCCCATCAGAATATCGGCAGCGAAGAAGAACAGCATCGCGATCACCGCGAATATCAGGACCATAACAGTCGAGATCATGGTTTCGCGCCGCGAGGGCCATGTCACCTTGGCCGTCTCCGCGCGAACCTGCTGGAGAAAGGTAAAGGGATTAGTGGTTTTCGAAGCCATGTGCCGCCTGTTTTCAAGACCCGTTGGCCGGGCCTCCTGGATGATCCCGCTGACCGGGACGTGCCGCCTGGGCTCTATGCGGCGCGAATCAGCACCGCTATTTCACCCACGCAAATCAGACGCGTAAAGCCGGCTTCCCAGCTCCACGCGTCGCGTGTCTGTCTTGTCTACATAAAACCGATTCTTAATCCACGCAAGTGGCAAGGGTCCGCTTTATGTCCTAACGCCGCCTCGGAACCATCCAGTCGTCCCGTCCCGGCTATGCGGGGCTTATGCCCCAATTCCTGCTAAATGGCAAGCCACCCGCCGATTTTCAACCGCGGAGGCTTCGTTTTGCCACCTTCGGGGAGATGGCACGGGCAGCAGGGCTCGAACCTACGACCTGCGGTTTTGGAGACCGCCGCTCTACCAACTGAGCTATGCCCGTGCATGCGCTTGTTCGGCGCAGGCGCTTCCTAAAAGCTTCCGGGCACTCTGTAAAGAGCACTCAGCAGCGGTTTCGGGACCTTTGCCGGAAATCTGGTTTCCATTTGCACCTGAAGCGGATCGCGCCCGCAAAACAGTGCGCCCGCGCTTAAGACTTTCCGGCCGGCGGCTTGTAGGGCCCGCCGGGCACGCCCCACCCCCAGGCCGGCATCGGCTCGGTTTCGGGATCGCAGGTCTCGCCCAGATTCGAGTTCATCCTCGCCAGCCGCGATCCCCATTCGACATAACTCATGAAGGCGGAACGGAACTCGGGGTCGTCCGGCAGGCCCACCTCATCCGCCGCGTCGGCAAGGAGATTGAGCCAGCGGCGGCGCTGCTCCTCGGTCAGATGCTTGCCAAGGTGATGCATCACCATCTCGCGATGGCCGCCATGTTTCTCGCTGTAGGTCTTCGGCCCACCGAAGACCTCGCCGATGAAGGCTGCGACATGCGCGGGGTGATCCGGCGACATTTGCCTGAACACCGGCCCGACGACCGGATCCGCCGCCACCTTGTCATAAAAGGTCCGAGTCAGCCGGTTCAGCGCCTCGCTGCCGCCGGCCCATTCGTACAAAGTCGGGATGTCCTCGCTCATCGCCGCTCCTCCACTGTGCATACAGGCACGAGCAACATAGCGGCAGCGCCCCAGCCTGCTCAACCTCGCTCCATGGCCAGTATCGGGCTTCAGAGCTTCGCCGGTGCCTTCGCCTCGGCATCGGCAGCCGGAAGGAACCGGCAATTGTCCGGCCTGGGCTCGGATCTGCAAATGGTGGCGCCCGTCAGCGCATCTACCGATTGCGGCCCGGTCGTCAATCCGAAATTCTGCATCTCGCTCTGGCTGAGTTCCCTACCGCTCGCATAGAGCACCGCTTGCATGGCCGAGAACAGCGCCGGGCCGATCGCCATCTCGTCGAGATAGGCCTTGACCTTGTCGCCCATCCCCACGGAGCTCAGGCTGAGATGGGCGGTCGAGCCGACGAGACGCCTGACGCCTCCCGCGATCATTATCGCGCAGGCAGAGCCGCACGCGCCGCCCGCATCCACCGTGAGGCCGGTATGGAAGCCATCCTCGGCGGAACAACCGACAGCGCCGGGATCGCAATCCAGGAAGTCCGTCCGAGCGACCGCCACATCGAGCTTGTGCTCGCGGATCAGGCGGCCCGCGTCAAGCGCGCCTTCCACGTCGCCGCCAGGCGAACTGATGACCACCGGCAGCCTGCGCCCGCCGGCATCGTCAAGCAGTTGACGCAGTTTGTCGGGCGTGGCGGCGGTAATGGTGCCTTCGGCTGAAATCCATTCGGGGCAATCCGGATTGCAGAGCGGGTTGCTGCCGCGAACCAAAGCGAAGCGCATTTCCTCGTCTTGACTTTGCGAAGGCGCGGCTTCCGTCGGTCGAGGAGAAGCCGGCTTGGCCTCGACTGCCGCGACCGCGGCGGTCGCGCCGTCCGTGGGAACCTCGCGGCAATTCGCCGGCGCCGGATGGCGCTGGCAGATGGTTCTCTCGGTCAGCAAATCGAGCGAATCGAGGCTGGTGACGAGCTTCATCTCCAACATGTCCTCGGGCTCGATCTGCCTGATGTCGCTGGCAGGCGTCGCCTTGATCACATCCAGCACGCCCTGCTCGACGCCCATCTCCTTCAGATAGGCCGACAGTCGCTTCTCGACCGTCTTGCTCATCTCGTAGGTCTTGTAGCTGCCGGCGTTCTTGCGGCTGACGATCCTGGTGCTGATGATCTTCTTCTTGCCGTTCACGATCCGATAGGTCGTGCGGTAGAGCAGCTTCTCGCGACGGTAGGTGGTGGTGATCTCGTGGACGCCCAGATAGGCCCATTCGCCGACCACGCGGCGGATGCCGCCGGCAAACATCAGCGGGCACGCCGAATTGCACATCGCGCCGCTGTCATGAGCGACGCCCAAATAGGGCTGGCCCTTGCCGCCATTGTCCCGGCAATCCTTCATCGCCGGCGAGCAGCCGGAAAACTCGGTGATGCCGACCGCGATATCGAGCTTGTTCTTGCGGACCATGCGGCCCAGCTGGATCGCGGCATCGACATTGCCGCCGGGAGAATTGACGACGATCGGCAGCGGCCTTCCGCCGAGCGTCTTCAGCAGGCGCTTCAGCAGCACCGGCGTGTCGGCCTCGATCGTGCCTTCGGCCGAAATCCATTCCGGGCAGTTCGGCTCGCAGCCCGGCGCGCTGCTGCGCACGACGACGAAGCGCATCGTCGGGCCGTAGTCCGGCGGCTCTTCCTTCGCGGCGGCGCCGAAGGCGGCCAGCCCCATGGCGGCGGCCAATCCCAGCTGAAGCAGCCCGCGCCTACACCGCATGGTCTTTGAACGGAATGTGGAAACCACGTCTGGCAAGCCCCTCGGTACGACCCATACTAGTTGTGACAACGATGCTTGCAACAGAATTGAAGAGGTCCGCGCGATACCGCTCCTAAGCAAAAGGGCGGTCCGAAGACCGCCCTTTCCGTGTCGAACCGGCAAGTGCCGGATCGATTACTCTTTGATGGTGACGACGATGCCGGCACCGACGGTGCGGCCGCCTTCACGGATGGCGAAGCGCAGCTTCTCTTCCATCGCGATCGGCACGATCAGCTCGACGTCGACGGTGATGTTGTCGCCAGGCATCACCATCTCGGTGCCGAACGAACTTCTTGTGCGGCTTCACCGTGCCGGGCTTGGCCAGAACCTGGCCGCGCTCGACACCTTCACGGTCGACGCCGCGCAGCAGCGCGCCGATGTTGTCGCCCGCCTGGCCCTGGTCGAGCAGCTTGCGGAACATCTCGACGCCCGTGCAGGTCGTCTTGGTGGTCGGACGGATGCCGACGATCTCCAGCTCCTCGCCGACCTTGACCACGCCGCGCTCGACGCGGCCGGTCACCACCGTGCCGCGGCCCGAGATCGAGAACACGTCCTCGATCGGCATCAGGAACGGCTTGTCCAGCGGACGAACCGGCGTCGGGATGTAGGCGTCTACCTGAGCCATCAGCTCGCGGATGGCGTCCTCGCCGATGGTCTTGTTGCTGTCTTCCAACGCAGCCAGCGCCGAACCCTTGACGATCGGAATGTCGTCGCCGGGGAACTCGTTCTTCGACAGAAGCTCGCGAACCTCGAGCTCGACCAGCTCCAGAAGCTCGGCGTCGTCGACCTGGTCGACCTTGTTCAGGAACACAACGATCGAGGGAACGCCGACCTGGCGGGCAAGCAGGATGTGCTCGCGGGTCTGCGGCATCGGGCCGTCGGCGGCCGAAACAACCAGGATCGCGCCGTCCATCTGCGCGGCACCCGTGATCATGTTCTTCACATAGTCGGCGTGGCCGGGGCAGTCGACATGGGCATAGTGACGGTTGGCCGTCTCATACTCGACGTGCGCCGTCGAGATCGTGATGCCGCGCGCCTTCTCTTCCGGCGCCGCGTCGATCTGGTCATAGCGCTTGTATTCGCCAAAATACTTCGTGATCGCCGCCGTCAGCGACGTCTTGCCATGATCGACGTGACCGATCGTGCCAATGTTCACATGCGGCTTGGTGCGCTCGAATTTACCTTTTGCCAT
>NZ_JBWGIO010000048.1:0-19695 GCF_057784215.1 Mesorhizobium sp. CNPSo 4661
CTGCAACATTATCCGCGCGGCGAGCAAGTGGCGGATGAGGCGCGAGAGAAAGCCATGACCTGGCTCGAGAGCCGACAAGGCCAAGAGCTGTCGGCTGAAGATCTGTTTCGCACCGTGACCGCCGGACATATCGACGGTCCCGGTGCGGTTGCCGTACCCTCCAGCGATGAGTGTCTCCATGTGCCGACGCTCAAGAGCGAGATGTTGGCGGGGACGAGCGGCGTGCTGATCGGGCGCTCGCCCTATGACAAGCCGAACCTGCGCCCGTTTGCGGCCGAAGGAGTCAAGTCGGCCGTCGAAGGGGATCCGACCGCTGTGTTTCTCGACAACTGCACGGCCATCCAATACAGCTTCAACGTCGCCCAGAAGGCGGGCAAGGAGCTGGCGGCTGACGATCCGACCTTTTTTGCCAAAGGCATCCTGATCGTTGTGCCGGATAAGATGTGGCCGGCAGCCTACGCCGACCGTGGGCTGATCCTGTCCGCCGAGGACGTCAAGTGCCATTCGAGCTGGACCTCGGGCAAGGACCGCGTCAAGGAGGACACGCCGCTTGAGTGCCTCGGCATCCTGCAGGCGACCGAGGTGTTTGCCCCGGGCTCGCTCATTGCCGTGCCGACCCGTGAACAGAAAAAACTTGACGGTGACTTCGACGGAGACAGCCTCATCATCGTCGGCGACCGGCCGCAGCTTTACGAGCATGTCAGGCAATTCGACGAAGAGGAGCAGGCTCGCGGACTGCGCTCTCTCAAGCCGCCAAAGTCGCATACCCCGGCGATTGAGGACGGTCGCTACAAGTTCGGTCGCGCCAGCCAGATCCTCGCCGCCACGCGCAATGTTCTGGAAATCTATACCGGCCTGCAGCGAAACTTCCTCGCTCAATCGCATCAAGGCCGACGCTGGTTTGCCGAGCGTGCGATATTCGGCACCTACGAAGGTCTTCACCAAGAACTCAAGCGCGACATCCGAGGCCTGTTGGAGCAGGAACAGGTCAGTGCTGAGGATCTCCAGGACAAGCTCGAGAGGGCGCAGCACGAGATAGAGCTGGCAGACCATCCAGTCGCACGCGAGATGGCCGAGGTGCTTGTCGCCGAGCTGGAGGCGTGGGCAGCGAAGCTGGATGAGCAAGTCGGCCCCGCAACAGCCGCCAGTGTGAGTGAGCCACAGCTCGAAATGAGCCAATCGCTCTGCGAGCTGTTCCCGGAGCTGGCGGAGACCTATTCGGCAACACCTCGGCCACGAGACCGCATCCAGCTCCTCGTCGACCGTTACCCTGCGCGCATCGACCCGCGGCCCGATGGTTACAACCCGCGTGACCTCGTGCAAAGCGCAAACAATCTCATGAGCCTGGGTATCAAGGTCGGAACTGACGCCTATAAGTCCGACACTGGCGCGCACATCTTTATGTTCAAGAGCAGGTACCTCGGGCGCCTGCTGCAACAGATACCAGGGTTGAAACCAGTGCCTTACACCAAGAGCATTGCGGCTGCCCTCAACCAGGGCCGGTTCGATGTCGACGCGACATTGCAGGATCTGAAGGACAATCCGACGCTAGCGGCTTCGGTCATGCAAGCCTCGATCCAACTTGCTTCCCAGCGAGGCATACTGCCTGAACCCTCGCGCCGGGGACTTGTCGCCGATGATTCCGTCATGACAACGACCTTGACTCGCGAGCAGGCCGTACTGCGCGCCCAAATGGAGGCTTCCCGCGCTCAAGCCGAAGAGAAAGACATCACCCCGACGGCAATCGCGGTTGCCGAGGCACTCAGGGGCGCCGATATCCAGGTGGAGATGCCCCACCTTGCTCAGCGTTTGAGATCGGAAAGCTCGATGACCGACCAACTCGTCGGCATGGAGGCCTCGTCTGAGACTGGCGCCCAGCTGATCAGCAACGCTGTACGCCACGTCTTCGAATTCCCTGATAAGGATTTTACACGTGCCTTCAAGAAAGCCATTTTGGCCTTCGACGAGAGCGGCTATGCCGAAGTCAGCACGACCAACTGGTTCAGGTCGCGATCGCCCACCTTCGTAGGCATCAAGACTGTTTTCGCCACGCCGGCCGGCTACCGGTTCGAGGTGGAGTTCCACACGGCTGACAGCTACAAGGCCAAAATCGACAATCACGACACCTACAAGGAGCTGCAGAAGCTGCAGGAGCTGCAGCGAGAAAGCCATGAGCCCCTGGATCAGTCCATAGCCGAGCAACTCTTGGAGCGCGTGCGACAGGCCTGCAACAAGGTCGTCATCCCCGACGGAGCCCTGGCGATCCCTCACTGGGACGCCGACGCGGATAGCACAGTTGGTGCAAGCCTGGCTCGTCGGTTGCACGTAGCACCGCAACGACGCGCGGAGCACTCCCCGCTCGCAACAGAGATTCTTGGCGCCCTCGATGCGCGATCGATCGTGCTCGTCGGCATGAAGGGCGCCGGGAAGTCCAGTGTGGGCCGTGCCCTCGCCAAACGACTAGGGCTGAGATTTGTCGATTCCGATAGAGAAATCGAAGCGAAGACCGGCAAGTCCATAGCCAAGATTGTCGCTGAGGATGGCGAGGCGCATTTCAGAGATCTTGAGGTGAACCAGATCAGGCAGTCGCTCGAACAAGGACCGGCTGTTCTCGCAACCGGTGGTGAAGCATTCATGATCGACGAAGTCCGGCATCATGTTGGCGAGAAGGCGGTCTCGATCTGGCTCAATACCAGCGAGGACGTGATCAAGCGGAACCTGAGACGCAAGGGTCCGAAGGCGCAAACCGCCGACCAAGACCAGACCATCACAAACCTGATGCAGGCGAGCAATCCCGTCTATAAGCTCGCTGACCTCACGATTGCCCCGCAGCACCAACGAGATCTCAAGAGCGCGAATGCTTGCCTGACCGCGCTCCACGCCCATCTTTGCGGTGAGGGGAGGCAGGCCCAAGCTCGTTCCGGCTTGGAGGAAGCGGCACCATGACGGCCAGCCGCTCGGTTGCCGTCCGGCTTCTCCACCTCCTGCATCCGGCCGACGGCCGGATGCGATAAGGCGCTCCTGTCAGTGCGTCGCCTCGACGTCCTCTTGCAACGCCTCCCGCGAACTGATGTCAGTGCGCGAGCGGCCCGGGATTCCGTCGCTCGGCTTTGATATCATCGTTGAGAACGATGGGGACGAAGTAACGGCATCCGAGAACGGCATGCGGATCAGATTGACGAGTGGACAGGATCGAGAGAACCGCTCCGCTCCGTTTCAGGGCTCCCTTTACAGCAGGCTGTTCGTCAGCGCCTCGACAGCTAGCCAGAGTAGCAAAAGAAGGCGCCGTGCATACTTGATTGTGAACGTAAGAGGCTAAACGTGGATCCGAGCCACTCCAATCCATTCAGTCCGATTGCTCCGCGCCTTTGCTCGGAAGTTGTTCCCGGGCAACAAGAGCCGAAGAGTTGAGCATGCTTGAGCGCTTCCGTCAGAGCAAGGCGCAGGGTATTCGCCAGCCGGAGAGACCAACTCTGGCCAGCCAGTGTATCAGCGGGCCGCGTCGGCAGTATCGAGTTTCGATCAAGACGAGATTTGGCGATTGCATGATGCGGCGGAAGAACCCGCCGCTGCGCCGCACGATGCCAATTCGGCGGACTTTTGGGCAGGGGTGGATCAAAAGGGCCAGTCGTCAGCCGATAGTTGGATACGGCGAACGTTTGGTGAGGCCTGGGTTCACCCGCTCATTCACCAGCGTCAAGCGTCAATCAACCCAGCCCGTCATGCGCCTTTGAGCAAACGACTTGGGGGGCGTCGTTTGGGCCAGCCGGATCCAGCAGCATACGCCCCGGAACTGGAATCGCGGCGACCGACGGACGTCCGTGGACCTCATGCGCGGAATGCGGTGGCAAAACGCACCGCCCAGCGCGTCCCGGCCGCAGACAAATTTCACCGTGGATGGCGTACCCTACATGGCGGAGTTGGCGCGATCGGGCAGGCAAGATGGCATGCAAGCCTACCGAGCCTGACCAGGTGGTTGCCGACCGGTATAGGATACATCGAACGATCTGCGGTCGCGCACACGATGCGTCTCGTTGTTGCGGCTGCCGGCATGTTTTCAATCCGCCACGGGCTGCGTTCCTGCAGCCGTCGCCTCGTGACGCAACGCAAAGGATTTCGTAGCATGGGTACTCGAAATTTCATCGTAGCAGCAGCCTCCCTCGCCCTGATGGTGACGGTCTCGTCACCCTCCCAGGCCCGCGGCCCCTTCACCAACGACACGGCCTCGCGCACCGAGGCGCTGGCCCTGCTGGAAACCCTGAACGCTGACCTGCTCAGCCACAGCAGCGCCACGCTCACGCTGGAACGATGGTGTGGTGACCACGGGCTGGCGCCGGAAGCGAAGATCGTCGCCCGTCGCGTGAAGGGCGATGACAAACTGCTGCCGGAAAATGGCCGTGAGGCATTGGGCATCAGCGCCGACGAACCCGTGCGGTACCGCCGTGTGCAGCTCGCCTGTGGCGCGATAGTGCTCTCCGAAGCCGATAACTGGTACGTCCCGTCGCGCCTCACACCGCAGATGAACCAGATACTCGACACCACCGATCAGCCCTTCGGCAAGGTGGTGCAGCCGCTGCACTTTCGCCGCCAGACCATTAGCGCCGAGCTGCTGTGGTCGCCGCTGCCCAAGGGATGGGAGATGGACGCGCCCCTGCCGGTGGCGGGGAAGGGGGCGCTGGCCATTCCCCATGAGGTGCTTCGACACCGGGCCATCCTCTATAGCGGGGCGAACCAGCCCTTCAGCCTGGTGGTGGAGACCTACACAGCCGAGGTCCTGGCCTTCGGCCGCCGCTGAAAGATCACGAATTTTCACTTGCGGGCTGGTTGCCAGTTATCCAAATCAGGAACAAGACGGCAGGGTGTGCGAGACTGCATCGTAAGGAGTGTTTGTGACGGAAATATCCGGGCCGGTCTAAGTGCCGAAAGCATTTTCGGCAGCGACGATAACGATCAAATCTATGCTGGCCGGGGGCGTGCCCAAGCCTTCGGCGGCGCGGCATGACTACGTCGAGGGAGCCGAGGATAACGAGGACAATGACACGCTTCAAAGCGGTGCGACAACAATGTCGTCCACGTGCATGACGGCAGCGACTGCTGTTCGGCGACGAAGACTATTACACTTTCGTGTTCCATTCCCATGATCCGACGCTTGCGGCAGATAACGAATTCCCAGCGACCTGATCCCCTATGGACGTGGCCGGTATCAAGGATTTCGATCCGAAGCCTTTCGCCTTAGATGCGGTAGGCGCAACGACAGTTTCAACGCTGACTTCGTCAACAACGGTAGCAAGCAGCCTGGTCCCCAGCGACTTCTACAGCGATGCGGCATCGGGTGCGAAGGCGAGCACGCCATGGCAACCACCGGCCGATCTTTCACCTCTCCCTCTCCCGCCTCGATCGCGATCTGCGGCGAGACCGCCAGCAACGTCATCGTATATTACGCCAGCACAACCAAACTCACGGGTTTGGCCCATGTCACCAAGGAGACCACGTGCAGGACTTCATCTACCTGAACTTGCCCATGCCGGCCCTGCGCCTCCCGCGTCGCACTTCACTTTTGCCTGATCCGGAAAACCCATACAGACCAAACACCCCGCTGCCAGCGAGAAACTCTCCTATTCCACCACTTAATGGGGTGCGTCAACCACGTGCCGATTCAAGCCCGACGCGGCAATTTTCCGCTTTTGCCTCGTCTAACACCGAAGTATTGGTAGCAAGTCGGCCTGACCTAATGGCCTGTCAATGTTGCAATTGTTACGAAGGAATACGCAAATGGCGACTGGAACAGTGAAGTGGTTCAACAGCACCAAGGGGTTTGGTTTTATCCAGCCTGACAACGGCGGTCAGGATGTTTTCGTCCACATTTCCGCTGTCGAACGCGCGGGCCTTTCGACCCTCACCGACGGCCAGAAGATCAATTATGAGATCGAACAGGACCGTCGCACCGGCAAGTCCTCCGCTGGCAACCTCAGCAAAGTTGGGTGACTCCTCTCCAGCGACCGGCAGGAGCCTGCCGGAGCGCCACGCCCCGGATGCGAACGAGACACGGGCTCGACCGCAGACCGGGGTAGCAGATTGTTGCCAGCCGCCGCGAACTATTGTGAGCCAAGGGATGTTTGCGAGTAAGCCGGGCTGGTCCCAGGATGAACGAAACCGCGAACCACTGTTGCCGATCCCTCTCAAAGCCAATCCTCGGAGAAGAACGGAAGTGTGATCGCCACCGCGCCGTCCTCACCCGACACTGAGGAAAAGCGCCTTTTCGCCCCCTGTCGAGAAGGGCAAAAGGCCAAACAAAGGATCTACCGATATCGGTGTTTCTCGCAGTGCCTCGCCGGCTGGGAGAAGGTTTGCTCCCCGCGGAAACCAACAGCTCAAGCTTGCCCTCTCGGGCGAGAAGGGAGCAGCTGTAATAGCCTGACTTTAGCCGAGCCGCTCAGGTGTGCGCCCCATCTTCGGGCGCACGCCTCGTCCATCTCGGCCTCGAGCTCCTCCTGTATCGCCGCACGATCATCGGGAGGCGAAAGCAGAATGTCTTGAGGGCAGGCAGCGCTGGCGGTCTAACTTTCAGTCTTGGACGTGGTGGCGAACTTTCTCGTTGCCGCTGCTAAGGCAGGCCGGATTGCTGTGGCCATTCGCGCAACCTGGCACGGCAGCCCTAAAAACATTTTGCGGGAACCGTGGCGAGCAAGTCTAGCGGTCGCAAAGCGACGTGGGCGGTGAACGCCGCCTGGACGTCATTGTGCTCTTGACCGAGTTGCTTGAGGTCGACGGCTGCCCAACTGCTGGCGCAAGTACGTCGCCACCGCGACCCTTATTTGGCACCGCTAATGATCAGCTTCGTCCTGTCGTCGTAACGGGCCGAGGCCGGAGCCATGACCTTGGCCTCAATCAAAGCTCAAGCCGCGATAAGCGAAACGACCCGTGGAGGACGGCAATCAATGAAACCGACATGCCCCGCTGCGGCACGAGCTCACGAACCAAGCGGCCTGCTGGGTTACGCTTGGCACTCCGAGCGCGAGCGCTCTCATTTCCCGCCAGCTTTGGTTCTGCTCATGACGCTTAGCCGCCAATGCCGCTTCCAAACGCGCGCCAGCAACGCAGGGGGTGTAATGTCCCGACGCTGGGCCCCCGACGAATGGTCGGGCGGTCGTCTCAGTCTAAGCCTGCCTCGACAGGCCTACGTGGAAGGCGCAAACAGGCCTCTCGCTCAGAACGAAGTGATGCGGCGGGCATCAGTGATCGGATGCGAGTCTTCTGATTCGACTGCGGCGATAGCGTTGTCTTGCGTAAGCTCGGCGCAAGGGCTTGGCTCGCCTCCATGTTGACGCGCGGTGCGAAGCTCAGCGCAAGAAAGTCTGGCACGCTGGCTTAGGCTCGTGTCCGTCTGTCGCAAAGGCATTCTTGGATCTTGTGCGACGACCGCCCCCAGGCCCTGTTTCCAGACGAGATAAAGCACCGCCAAGGAATATGCGACCTGCATGAGCAAAACGCACAGACCGGCTTGCACAAACACGGCGATAAACGAGCCGGTCAGGAAATACGTCGCGATCGCAAAAACGGCCAACGTGCCGATCATGCCGCTAACAAATCGGGCTGCGGCCATTTGCTTAATCCCGTCTTTAGCTTGCCGAAACTTCGGCTGGTTGAGCGACGTTTTTAAAGAGTTCGAACAAATAGTCCTCGCTGGGGACATTGCCCCGACATCGCACGCGCAGCAGCTGAGACAGCTTCGGGTTCAACGTGGCTGTCGCGGGCTCGGCATTGGCGAAACGGCCCCGGTGTGGGCGAATTGAATCGCGCCGCGATTCGGAAACCAGATGACCGTCCGGAGGAAACACGCGTACCAGATATTCGATCGCTGTTCGCAGTTCGCTGTGCACGGAAGATGGCAAAGCACGCCGCCCAGGATGACGAGGTCGAACAACTCCGTGCCTGATCTGCGTTGGTCCTCGTAGACCACCTAATCGATGTGCAAAAAATCTCGCATGCGCAGGCGCGTCAGGGAAAGCATTTGCGGCTCGACGCCCATGACCGTGCGCCATTCGCACAGCGCCGCCAGCTGCTCGGTGAACGCCTTGGTCCCCAACCCCCTGAAGCCGCGCGCTAAGGAACCTTCGCAAGATGCGACCCGCACAACTGCCTGTTGGCATTGGCGCTCGAAGGCGCTCGCGTTGATCTGCCAGTGATTGCTTTTGGGCAATTCCAAACGCAAGAGTTGATGATCGTCGTGCGACAATGATGAGCCCTCTGCCATTCTTGCACGCATTAGGCCAAAGCTGCGTCAGCGGTATCTGTCCGCCGGGGGCAACATGGGGAGCATGCGGCGCCTGCGAAATTGCCTGGTGTTGCCGGCGAACTCCGAATCTAACGGTATCGGAGTCAGAGACTTGTTCTCCGGATTGTCTTTTGCAGGCAAGAAGAGGCGAGGATGGCCGAGAGATGGCCTGCGAGCCAAGATTTTGTCGGGCAGTGCGAACCGGAAGCGGAAGCGGAGTGCGCATTGTCCAATGGCGAGAGGAAGAGGAGCGAGATCTGTCCCGCCACGCAGACGTCCTATTCCATCGCGCCACAGAGCGCACGAACAGATCTTCTACGGCGACTTCCTGAAGCACGGGGTACGCTCTTTCGCTTGCCATCGCTTGATCAGCAGATAATTGTAGCCATCCCTAATTTATACCTGTTGATCAGAACAATGGATTGTTTGGATGCAAGACATCGAAGCGGTAAATGTCCGAGCGGACTTGATTGACCAACTCGCGATCCCTTTGTGGGGCATTGTCTCGTTCGAGCTAGCATTTTCGGCGGAGTTCACGCAGGGCCACGTAGCCATCGAATTCGGAACCACGAGGTTTCGCCTTCCGTGGCCCAACGGTCGCTAAAGCCGAGCTCTGCCAAGAGGGGGCCGCGTCACTATCAGACGGTTGCGGCATCGTGGAGCCTCCCTGACCCGCAAACTTGCGGATCGCTCCGATGCGCAGCTCCTGCAAACCTTATGCCGGCTATGTCCTCACTTGCTGCAGATTGAACCTTCTGGGCAAATTCGCGACAAAGCCTGGTCGGAGTCCATGCGCGCCAAGATATCTTATAGTGGACCGCCTTTGTCGACGAACGAATACGGCTCGGGAACTCACCACACAGTATCCAAGCGACACCTTTTTCAGCTTCTTGCCTGCGGTCTTATCGGTCTCAGTTCTGCGGCCATCGGTTCCTGGTGGTCAAATCGCGCAGGGCCTAGGGCCGACTAGTCGGCGCTTTACAGCGCCATCTCATCACTTGCCGCGCGTGATCCTTACGCCTGTGCTCCAGCAGATGCAGGCGATGCTGACGAGCGCCGCCACTCCATGAGGACACCGGCGACGGCACCGGCACCACGCTCGCAGACGACCGGTTGGATGCCGCTCAAGTCTCCGCCCTTTAGCAGTGGCCAAGCGTCATGCATGCTATCCGGTGCGGCGGCCGGCCATGTCGACGGCCGGAGTTTCGCCCGCAAGGCAACCCGTGGATGCGGATTGCACCCATCCTCTGGCGAAATAGGGCAGGGATAGTTCTCGCACGCTTGCGGTCGTTAGTCAGATTTGTGGGCAACACGACAGTATCAGCTCGAAACACGACAGGATCAGCTCCGCCACGGGCTCGTCGGAAGCGAATGCTGCTGTTTTTCAATCTGCTTGCCGTTGGCACGACAAATGCAACGCTGCCAGTGAAGCTTCCGGAGAGCGCTGATGAGCAATCGTCAAGCGCGCAATCGGTGTAGCAACGGCGGTGTCAGATATCAGGAGAGAACATGATGACAAAAGTGCGGATGGCTGCGGCGCAGGTCGCTACAGCGTTCACCGTCCTTATCGCAATGAGCCAGCAAACCTTGGCGGCAGACCCTGTGCAACCTAACGTCGCACAGGATCAGGGGCCGGTTGAGACGCCGAGTCCATGGCAGATCCGCGTCCGCGCGTTGGGAGTGAAGACCAACGATTCAGGTTACGTCGGCGGGATTGCAGGTTCCAATCTCTCCTATTCAGACACTATAATCCCGGAATTCGACATTTCCTATTTCTTCACAGAAAACATCGCTGCCGAACTCATACTTGCCACCACCTCGGCCAAGGTCGACGGCGCCGGAGCGATCGGCGCGCTGGGGAACGTCGGCAAAGTCTGGGTGCTGCCACCCACACTCACGCTGCAATATCATATTACCGAGTTCGGGGCCTTCCGACCCTATGTTGGGGCCGGCTTGAACTACACCGTCTTCTACAATCAGAGTGTCGGCAGCGCGGATGCTCTCCATGTGAAGAACACCTTTGGCGCCGCGCTGCAGGTCGGCTTCGATTACATGCTGGACCAGCACTGGGGGGTCAACTTCGACGTCAAGAAGCTTTTCCTGGAACCAGATTTTACCGTCAAAGTGGCTGGCGCAGATCTGAAGGGCAAGGCCAAGCTTGACCCCTGGCTAATTGGTGCAGGCCTCACATACCGCTTCTAATGGGTCGCCATGTGAACCTACGGCACCGATTTCGGGCAGGCGAAAACGCCCCGATGATGGAACTGCGAGGCTGACATTCTGGCTCTGGCCTGTGGGGATATGTCGCCAGCAAAACGAGTCTATGTGCAACCTGTTCATGAGGCACCACGTGCGGAGCCCTACGATGAATACAGACGTTTTCGCGGCTTACGAATCTAACGTCCGTCGCTACGGGCGGTCCTTTCCTACAGTCTTCAAAAGGGCCCTTGGAGCGACGATCTGGGACGAGGCCGGTAAGCCATATATCGATTTCCTCGTAGGCTCGGGTGCCCTCAATTATGGGCACAACAACCCGAATATCATCGCGCCGGCGATTGAGTATCTCATTGGCGAGAACATTCTTCTATCCCTCGATATGTATACGTCCGCAAAGCGTGAATTCATTGAATCGTTGGTGGATTCGATCCTGAAGCCCAGGGGGCTTTCCTACAAGATACAGTTTCCCGGGCCGACCGGCACAAACGCCAACGAAGCAGCGCTGGCGCTGGCGCGAAAATATACCGGCCGCTCGAGCGTCATGGCATTCACGAATGCGTTCCATGGCATGTCGCTTGGGTCCCTGGCGGTTTCGGGTTCGGCATCGACCAGGGAATTGGGCGGTGTTGCTCGCCACGATGTGATCCGCATTCCCTACGACGGATATCCGAACCAGGATTTCGATTCCGCGAGCTACATAGACTTCGTTTTGGGCGATCCAGGCAGCGGCATTGAAAAGCCTGCCGCGATCATTCTGGAGACCATTCAGGCGGAAGGCGGAATGAACACGGCGTCAGCTACCTGGCTTTCAGAAATTCAGCGCATTTGCCGCAAGCACCGTGTTGTTTTGATCGTCGACGACATTCAGGCGGGTGCCGGACGAACGGGCGATTTTTTCTCATTCGAGTTCGCAGGTATTGATCCCGATATCGTATGTCTTTCAAAGTCCCTCAGCGCATCAGGTAGCCCGTTCTCCATCGTTCTGATACGCCCCGATCTGGACATTTGGAATCCAGGTGAACATAGCGGTACGTTCAGAGGCAACAATCTCGCCTTCGTGACTGCAGGAGCGATGTGCAAACTGTGGTCCGACAGCCAGTTTACTGCAGGCGTCGAGCGAACAGCCGCCAAACTGCAAGGACACTTGGATAGCCTCGTTGCGAAATTCCCCGATTGCATCGAACGAAAGCGCGGCCGCGGTCTGATGGCCGGTCTCAAATGCCGCTCCCAGGCTGTCGTCGGCCGTGTCCACGATGTCGCATTCGAAAATGGCCTGCTGATCGAATCTTCAGGACCGAATCGCGACGTCATTAAAGTCCTGCCACCGATAACCATCACCGAGGACGAACTTGATCATGGCATCGCCATTCTGGATCACGCACTAAAGGAGCAAGCCAATGGGCACTAACGAAGCAGGTCAAGCGCCAGCCATCTCGCCTCCTACGATCAGGGAACGAACCGGCTTAATCAGCACTGCGGATATCGTCTCAGTCCTGAAAGGTGAGATCACTGCTCTGCACATCAAGCAAGCCTTCAGTTCGGAAATAGCCGAAGAAATCACCGCGAACTTTGTTAGCAGCCCCGGCCTCGGGGAACGCAAAGACGGCGTCCCCGGACAATATGTCGGCGCATCCCACTACAGGAACGATGCAGCCAGCTATTTCACAGCATCGGAAACTGTCCGACCATACGTCGAAGCCCTTTTTGGCAATTTGGTTGATCCCGTTCGATCACTATTCGAGGCGTTGAAGCGCGAGCTTCACAACCAGGGCATTGAACTGCGGCTGGCCCGTTCGGAGCACGGTCAGGCTAATGTCTGTCGCGCCCTCAGTTGGTCTGGCAGCGGCACGTTTTCCTTGGCCCCCCACGACGATGTGGCTCAGGTCTTATATGCCGGGAACGATTACGAGCTTTCTGCGGTGGCGCACAACACCGTCGCAGCGCTCAACTTCTACCCCAGCATGGCCGAGCAGGGTGGCAATCTGCGGCTTTGGAGCCACAAGCCGACAGTCAGTGACCGAAAGTCGCAAGATGTGGAGACCACGGGATATCCCTATTCGGCAGCCTATCTTGAAGACGTTCCTTATCGCGAATTCCAGCTCACCGCCGGGGATATCGCCCTGATCGACGGCGGTTTCGTCCACGGGGTCACCGGTCAATCCGGCAACGGAAGGCGTCGGTTGGTGCTCAACAGCTTTTTCGGATTCGCGCGACCAGACCTTGTTCTCTGGTGGACTTAGCGTTGGGTAGCGGCGACTGGCTTATGCGGGCATTGAGCCGCCAACGTTCTCTGCTCGATGCACAGCCGCGTGGCAGCGACGACCTCCACGGCGCCAACATCCTCAGCACCACCACGCCATTCATAGGTGAGCACCGAGCGATTCAAATCCAAATCTATGGCTCATCCACAATAGCTATCATGAGATGGAGCAATGTTGCGAAGTATCGGCCGAATGGGTTTTCCAATGAGCGTGACCTTAAGGCGGGCCGCGGCCGCCGACATCCCATTCATCATGCGCACCGAGCGGCTGGAAGGATACGAGGCGCTGGTCGGTCGCTGGGAGGAAGCGCGGCATATTGCGGCGCTTGCCGATTCTCGTTATGCCTACTTTGTCGCCGAGGCTAACGGAATGCCGCTCGGCTTCGCCATCCTGCGGGACTGGGCTTCTCTGGAGCAGGCTACACTTGTAGAACGCGTTGCGGTCGCTGACCCGGGCAGAGGACTCGGCACAACAATGACGTGCGCCGTAGTTGACGCAGCGTTCACGGAGACTGACGTCCATAGGCTCGTGATCTGCTGCTTTCCCGAAAATCTCAGGGCGCGGCGCTGCTACGAGGCCGTTGGCTTTGTTGCTGAAGGAGTGGCGCGGGCCGCCTCCTTCTTTCGCGGGGAGCATCGCGACGAGCTGGTATTGTCGCTACTGAGGCCGGAATGGTATAAGCACAAGTGCAGACCTATGAACGCGCCTCGCGCCAAGTAGAGCACGTTGGGATCGATAGTTTGCGAAATGACGCGGGATGAGACTCTGTTTCAAGCTTCACTTTTGTGGTGAGGAGGATGGCGAGCGCTCGGTGAAGATCATCAGCGCGCTGGCGGCCGGTCTTGGTGGTCTCGCCGAGCTTATTCAAAAAATGGCCGAATCGGATGCGGCCGAATGCGGTAAAACTCACAAGCATCGAGCTCACGGTAGCTGAGGGCGCAGAATGAAATCTCACAATGTCCTGTTCACATCCTGTTCACGTGGCAGTCTGGCGCCGTCCAGCATGGGCAGCCTCAACGAAGGAGCAGATAGCTGACAATCCAAAGTTGCAAATGTCGTTGACTGTTTTTCCGGCCTCCGACGAAGGAGTGGCACCTAATGAAGATAGATCGCATATCGGTTTTTGAGATTGTGACTCCTTTCCCGCAGGGTTACAGCCTATCGCGCGGCCGGACGTGGAGATCTTTCGAAAGCACCATCGTGAAAATTGAAGCTGATGCGGCGATTGTCGGGTGGGGCGAACTCCAGACCCTGGGAGGAAACTATCTGCCGGCGTTTGCAAAGGGGGCCAGAGCAGCCATCGACGAATTGGCCCCTCATCTCATTGGAGAAAGCCCGCTCCAACTCGATCGGATCAACTACCTGATGGATCATGTGTTGTTCGGTCATCCGTACGCTAAATCGGCGATCGACATGGCGTGTTGCGACATCCTCGGTAAAGCAACGGGAATGCCGCTGTGCGATCTTCTCGGTGGAAGGTTCGAAGGGGGATTAGATCTTATGTGTGCCCCCACTGTGGGCTCGATTGAAGAGATGCTGGCAATGACCGTAGCTTTCCGCGAGAAAGGATACCGGCGTATGTCATTGAAGTTGGGCGGAGAGGTTGCAGACGACGTGTCAAAGATACGAGCACTTCTCGATCAAGCCCAACCCGGTGAGGAATACTATGCCGACTGCAATCGTGGTTGGACACGGGATCAGGCTCTGCGAGTGATGCGACAAATTCGGGATATTGACGTCTATATAGAGCAGCCTTGCGCCTCGTACGAGGACTGCCTCGCGGTGAGGCGGCGGACTGATCACCCAATGATCCTCGACGAGATAATTGATTCGCCTGAGATGGTAATGCGGATCATCGCGGATCAGGCAGCCGATTTGGTCAATATCAAGATTTCAAGAGTGGGTGGCCTGACAAAGGCGCGCCGTGCGCGTGACATGTGTGTGACGGCAGGACTGCCGATGACCATTCAAGACGTAGGGGGGAGCGGGATAGTCCAGGCGGCGATCTTTCATTTTGCGCAGTCCACCCCGAAGGAGTTCCGTCACTCTGTGTACGACCCGCTAACCGTTGTCTCCGACCCGCTAACGGATGCACCCATCCTAGTCCAAGACGGAGCAGTGGTGGAAGCATCGGATCGGCCCGGACTTGGTCAAGACATCTTGCCTGGCAGCCTTGGCGAGCCGATAGCCGTGTACGGCGGCAGGGATTGACAATTAGCTGGTCTTTGACCTGCCTTCGCGGCCCAGTGCAGCGCATAGCTGTTCCCAGTTTGGCACTCGAATTGCGGCTGCAATTTTCGCTCTTTGGCAATGTCGTTCTGATGCCCTGGATAACGGCATGTCAGAAGCCTTCGTCAAAACCCTGGTGCTGTCTGGGAAGTGGTTGGAATTGAAAGTTGGCGTAGTCTCCGGGGTGTCAAACCTCGAATCATCCGGCGTTAGAGCGCCGGACAGGAGGCTACGACATGACAAGGACTACCATGAATGCCGAAGCCGTTCATCCTGGGGATGAGGCGACGGGCTATGTTTTCGACAACTGGTTTGATCCGATCGAAGCTGGCCTGCGCGAGCGGGTGCGCGGCTTCATCGAGACGATGCTCGAGACCGAGCTGGACGCGGTGCTTGCCCGTCCCCGCTATGGCCGGCAGCCGGCGGCGCGCAGTGATGAGACCACCGGCATTGCCGGTCACCGCCACGGCAGTCGGACGCGCACGCCGACAGGGACCTTCGGCAGCACCGCGATCACGGTTCCACTGGCCCGCCTTGAGGCCGGCGAGGACAAGACGCTCGAATGGAACAGGAAGGCCTTGCGCGCCTACCAGCGGCGCACGATGGCCGGCGCTGATTGCCTCGGTCTATCTCGCCGCACCTTGGCGCAAGGTGAAGACGGACTGGGACGCCTGGAATGCCCGCTCGCTTGCCGACGAGCCGATCGTGCGCCTGGTCCTCGACGGCACGGTAGTTCGTGTCAGGCTCGACCGCAAGGCGGCATCGATCTCGCCGCTCGTGATCATTGCGCGCGGACGGCCAGAAGATCCTGCTCGCGGTCAAGAACATGGTCGGCGAGAGGACCGAGGCCTGGCGGGCCATTCTCGAAAGGCATATTTGGGTCGGCGCACGACGATCAGGCGCAGTTGCGCCGGCACGATGTCGAGCCGTTCGCTGACGTCTTCGCCGATCCGGTGAAGGCCGTTGCGGCAGCATGGGCAGGCATGGTCCTCGATGTCGAGACCATCTCGATGCGCGGCAGATGCGGCGGCAGCGCACCCCGGTTCGGCCGCCGCCTTGCGTTGCGCTCCCTGCGCGTGTCGGGATCGGCACGTTCGGCCTCTTCCTCGCCTGCCGCCTCGATCTGCTCGGCCTCCTCGAGGCCAAGGAGCAGTTGATCTTCGGGCAGGCTCTCGGCCCGGCGGCCGAAGCGGTGACGCTGCAATTCCTTGATGATCTGGGTCAGGCGAGCATTCTCGACATCGCGCGCCAGGACCATCGCCTTCAGCACATCCGGATCGTCGGGAAGCTGGTCCGCCGTCATCACCATGATCGGATGAGACCATATCCGCCAGCTCCGGGCGACAGCGGAATCTAGGCTGATTCACTTGGTCGCGGATCAACCCGCCTGCGCCGGAGCGCGCGTCCGGCGGGCTTCATGAACGCGCCGCCAATCAAGCCCTTCAAGCAGCGCCGACAACTGAGCTGCCGTCAGCCGCATCACGCCATCCTGGACCTTCGGCCAGCGGACCTCGCCATCCTCCAACTGCTTCGCATAAAGGCAGACGCCGGTGCCGTCCCAAAAGATCAGCTTGATCCGATCCGTCCGTTTCGCGCGGAAGACATAGACCGCGCCGCTGAACGGATCGGCGCCCATCGTCTCACGCACCAGCGCGGCCAATCCCTCCGCACCCTTGCGGAAGTCCACCGGCTTCGTCGCCACCATTACCTTAACGGTACCCGTCGGCCCAATCACGACGTTGCCTTCAGCGCTCGGATGACCGCCGCAACCGTCCTGGCATCGGCGCCGCGGCCAACCCGCATGGCGATGCCGTCGATCTCAAGCTCGATGACACCGGTCGCGTTGGTTGCTTCGCGCTTGCGCGGCGGTTCCGGACACGGCGGCGCGGGTTCCGGAAGCGCCGATGTCACCACCGCCGGAAAAAAGAGCGGTTCGGGTGCCGGCGATGCCGCCAACGGCTGACGAGCGGCCCGACGCCACGCGAACAATTGCTGCGGCGACAAGGCGCTCACGGTCTCACCGATCTCGTAGCTTTCCGCCACCGATCCGCGCCTTCTCATCCGGCAGCCATTCCCGCCGTCGACCGGAGCCGGTGAAGATTTCCAGCCGGCGAACCGGCTCATCATTGGACTTGAGCGTAAGCTCGGAAATCGTCATGTGTCGAAGCCCTCAAAGGCTCCGAACATCGTTCCTCACCGTCACGTGCGAAAGGTGCTGCCGGAACAGCGCTTACCGAGATCGAGACCCGCCGCAAGGCGTTCCTGCGCAAATGGCGGCTCAAGTGCCGCGCGGTGGCCGATAGCCTGGAGGAGGCTGGCGAGCGTCTCTTCGCCTTCACCCGGCTGCCGCCGAGCCAATGGAAAGGCGCCAGAACAACCAACGCGATTGAGCGTCTGCATGAGGAGTTCAAGCGACGCATCAAGACCCAGACCGTGCTGCCTTCGGCCGAAACCGCGGCCATGCTTTTCTGCGTGTTGATGGCATCCGGCCAGATCTCGATGCGAAAGATCGACGGCTGGCAGACGCTTCCCACGAAGCCACTCGATCAGCAGATTGACCTCGCCGCATGAGCAGATAATCTTAACCTACCGGAGGCTGCTCCGAAAAATTCCAACAGGATCCGTTACGGCACCAAATGGAGCGCGGGTGGTCGGTCTTGATATCTCGCCGATCCTGCTCAAAAAAGGCCGGGTGCGGCTGAACGCGGAATAAAATGTTGAGTACGTTCTAGCTCGGTCGAGCGCCTCACGATCTTGTGTAGCATCAGGCCGCCAGCTCACGGAGCTTATTCACGAGGCGTCTGGAACGGTGTTATTGACCAGTCTATTAAGTTGACAGCACGCCGAAGTATCGCATCGGTCTCAGCAAAAGTGGATGAAGCGGCGACGAGATGTCCGATGCAGTCTTCGATACTGCCTTTCCTGATGATTGACGCCTTGGGTTCGACATAGAACTTGACCTCGGCGAGACCGGATACTGCAGCTGCCCGACTTTCGCCACCGATCCAATCCAGGACACCATCCCGATCAGCAACTAGGATCCGTGAAGCCGCAGTATGCGAAAGCCTTTTGCGCAAATCCATTTCGTCGCCGATGACAAGCTTGATATGCTCGGTAAAGAGATCGACCCCGTGAGCCAGCTGAATCAGTTGAGGAGAGGGCACGCCACCAAGACGAGGGTTGACTTCAATGACGACTGGGCCGCGCTTCGTCCACCGGAATTCAATACAAGCTGGCCCCCAGCCAAGGCCGAGAGCGTGCAGGCAGCTCAGCGAAACATCCGCGATGCGGTTATGCTCATCATCAGTAAGCAGGGGCGGGCAGGTGGTCGAGCGAAAGACGAAAAAAGGTGGGGGCCCCAACTCGCCGCCTTCAATCCCAACGACATCAATTCCCATTGTATGGGCGCAATAATAGGGACCTTGTGCGAATTCTTCGACTAGTATCCTCGGTTGTGATCGCCATACGTGCTTCCCGCTCAAAAGATAGTTCGTATGCTCGGTCAACTCATCGACCTTGCGGCACAATCGGACACCACGGCTACCGCTGCCTTCGGCTGGCTTAAGAACCACTGGCAGGCCGAGCTCCGCAGCGGAGCTTTTTACCTCCGTGGCATCCGCTGCCAAGCGATATCCAGGTATCGGAAGACCGGCTTCGGCGAGGAGCTGACGTTGAGCGAATTTGTCGAGACATTGATCGATCGATGCGGGGTCCGGTCCAGCCAGATCGAAATGCCGGCAGAGTTTGGCAACTGTCGCATACACCGAGTCCAACGCGCCAGTAACCCCAGCAATATCGTAGGTCTCACGCAGCCGAGAACATTCTTGGATCAGCGCATCGAGGTTGTTTGTATTGATTTGGATTGACTCGATATTTTCCGCCGCAAGGTAGCCGTAGCGGGATGGGTCTGCCGAAAGGGTAATTGGATGAAGTCCAAGCTGCCGGGCCGCTCTAGCGTATAGCAAAGCGTTCCCCCTTGGATGACCTTCAATCAGGATAATTGCTCGTTTTTTCACTGAATCTTTGACCTCTATTGCGCACTGTTTAGCCGTTGTCGACCTGGTGTAAATTTATTTCTTGTGGTAACGTACCCCTTCTTAGCATTTAGAGTGCAAGGAGTCTGTGAAGTGTATTGAAGGTTTTGTTGCAGTATGATCTCGATAGTCGAGGTACCGGCCAGGACGATATCACCAGTGGTCTAAGCAGCGGCCCGTCCTTCTGTGGCGACTGGGAAGCGGCGAAGGCGATCTACCGCTTCTTTGACAACCCTCGGGTGACGGAGCATAGCGGCTCTCGCTGGCCATCTCGCTGCGACTTCGGGGCGCGTTGCGGCAAGCGAAAGTCCGATCCTTATCCTGCGGGACACAACCGAATTTGTCTACAACCGCGCGCAGCTGGGCAAAATCGGCTCCACATCAACCCCGGCGCTACAACACTGGGCAGCGTCTTTACCCGACTTGCGGGGCGCCCTGGGCGAGTCATCGCATTACGATCGATCAGGGCGAGACGACCTGGCTGCGGGTGAAGTTCGCCGCCATCAACACATTGCCGCAGGTTCTGACTTACTCGAGGGGAATCCGTGGCGTGGTATGACTTGCTTGCAACGACATCGCCTTCGGCATCTCCATTGGATCAAGCGATCAAGCCGATGTGTGTAATCGAAAGCTTCACCGAGACGTACCACATTTCGACGAGTTCGCCCAAAGTTACGCC
>NZ_JBWGIO010000049.1:0-12016 GCF_057784215.1 Mesorhizobium sp. CNPSo 4661
ATGAAGACCGACGGGCGGCTGGACCGGAACTTCCTTCTCGGGCATTCTGGCGACGCCATCAATGCGCTGCTCGTGGCCGCCGGCCAGCGCCTCATCCTCGCCACACTGGCGCTTTGGCGTGCGCTCGTCCTGCTGGCTATCGCTGCTTGTGCCGCCAAACCGGATACTTCCTCCCGTCGCTGCGCCACTGCCGCGTCAATGGCTTAGCCATTGTTCAGGGCGGACTAATTAACCGCGAACAGGGGGTCTCGAAGGCCGGCAATCCCCGGCTGCGAACAACGATGATCGAGCTGGCCTGGCTGTGGCTGCGCTACCAGCCAGACTCCGCACTAGCTCGCTGGTTCCAGAATCGAGTTAACCGGAACGCCGGCCGCTTCAAAAAGACCACGGTCGTCGCGCTCGCCCGCAAGCTGTTGGTTGCGCTATGGAAGTATGTAAAGGCTGGAGTTGTATCGAGGGAGCAATAATGAAAGCCAGCTGGGAGAGTGCTGGTGACCATAAGATAATCTCATTCCTCAGGGCCTGATCAGCCCTGACGGATCCAGGCGCGCGAACCGGCAGGAGGCGTGGCCAAAACGCCGTGGCGTAGAATGGTGTCGTCCTCCTGAGCCCTTGCCCGCCGAACGCGGGATATTGGTGCGGCCGCCCCCAGCGGCGACCGGAATGAGGTTGATCAGGCTCGATAACCGAGCCGTATCATCTCAGACTATGGATCCGATAACGAACGGAAGTTGCCAAATGGGCCCGTGACCTACCTACTTGACGCAAAGCTCCTCATGTGAGGGCCTCCTGTATGACGGCCGTCAGCGCCTTCTCGGCCATGCGGCGCGGCTCCAGGAAGCTGGGGAAGTAGGAGCCCTTCCTCAGCTTCGGGATGCGCAGCTCTACCGTTCCGGCCCGAGTCTCCCGGCGGTCCGCAGCGTGCTCTTTTTGCCATGGCCGGCGCCGGTCGCCGCGCCCACTTCCATCTCCATCAGCCGCTCGGCGGCAAAGCCGATCATCTCGCGCAGGAGATCGGCATCGGGGGTCTTCTCCACGAGCGCGCGCAGGTTCATCATGTCGTCGGTCATCGGTGGTTCCTTCGAATCAGGTTGGTGTCAGGAACCCGACCCTAACGGAAGAACATCGATGACCACCGCTGCGCCGCTCGCTCGCTACTAACGGCGCGCTCGCGAGCGGCTTCGCTACCGCCGAGCTACACCTGTATGGGGCGACGATTGTCAATCCTGCTACTGGTTTGTGTTTGCTATCTCCTTGTTCGGCCGGTTGGCGACCATCTCCTCGTCCCGACCTACCGTCGCGCTGGCCGTCGCGCGCAGTGACGGTCAAGGATGGGGCCGCAGGCCCCATCGCGCAGCGACTTGTCCTTGACGGCCACGAGCACGGCGGCAGACTTTCTCGGTCGGGGGCCTGCGAGGTGCCGACAATGGATTCCGAGGCGGAGTTTGCCATAAGCAGGCGCGGGGACACCCGCGCAGCAGACTTGTATTCGGTCGATGTCGGAGGATCTGAACCATGATGCAGCCATGCGCATCGGTGGGCGAAGCTCCGGAGTGGCGGGCCCATTCTACGTCCGCGGTCCGAGGACCATGTGTAGCTTCGGGTTGCCGCCACCTCGGATCGTCATCGGCAGACCCTGCTGCGGGCCAGCCAATTGGGGTATGCGTTGCTCTCCTCTTCCCACGTGCACCCATCACGCTGCACGCAAGCTGACGCCCTGCGGCACCTCGCCCGTCGTGACGAGGCGCCACAGCGCGATCAGAAGCTTGCGCGCCAGCGCCACGATCATCGTCTTGCGCGTGATTTTGCGGCCGTCGGCCGTGCGCGCCTGGAACCATTGGGCAAGGGCACCGTCCTTCTGGAAGAGGAGAAAGCGCCAGGCCAATTGGATCATGCCATGCCGCACGCGGGCACTGCCGGCGCGTGCCAACCCCTTCTCGCGGCGGCGTTTGCCGCTCTCATCCGGCGACCCCGTGAGCCCGGCATAGCGCGCCACCGCGCGGCGATCGCGCAAGCCGCGCGACAGGATCTCGTGGACCAGCATGTCTGCCGTCTCGATACCGACGCCGATCACCCGTGCGATGAGGCGCACCATCGCATGCGGGCCTTCTGGTGCAGCCGGAGCCGCGGCGAGCCTGCGCAAGCGGTCGCCCTCGATGGTGCGGATCTGCGCACGCACGAGGGCGAGCCGCTCAAGCAAGCGGTGCAACTCAGCGCGGGTGTTGTCCGGCAGCGGCGTTCCCTCCGCTGTGCGGATGGCCATGAGCCTGTCGGCCGCATCGCGCAGGCTTAAGCGGAAGCTGCGAATGCCGAAGCGGGTGAGAATCGCCTTGATGCGGTTGATGAGCAGCGTCTGCTCGCCGACCAAGGTCTGCCGCTCGCGGTTCGGCCGCCGCGCGTCCTCCTCTTCGAGCGTCGGGATCGACGCCATACTGCAATGACGCTTCTCGCCACGCAGCCAGCCGAGGAAGGCGCGCATCAAAAGCTCTCGGTGTCGAGACGATCGGTCTTGGCGCGCCGGTGCTCACGCGACACCGCAACGCTGACTGGGTGGATGGCATAGGCCTCGATATCGCGCGCCAACAGCCAACGCACCAGCCAGAAGCCGTCGCCGGCCGCCTCATAGGCGACGGCAATCCGTCTGATCGTATGCCCGGCCTGGCCGGCCTCGTCGCGCCAGCGCTGCAGCAGCTTCAACAGGGATGGTGCGTCGGCATCGATCTTCTTGAGGGGCTGGCGCTGGAGACCCGGAACGAGTGCGGCGATCAGCCATTTTGCCTTGCTCATTTCATGACGGCTACGACCGTATTATTCTGTTCGAGAGCGGTAAGGGACCGGCTCGCGTCAAAAGACTGCGACATGGGGCGCCTCCTTCTGGTGGTGGTTCCAACAGCGCCGAAGCATGCCACACCCTCGCCGCTCGCCCCATATCATCTACATCGCGGGACACGACCCGCCATCGGTACTCCGTCCGGGTCGAAACCCATAGGAGACATACCAAACTGCGGCTCGAAGATCGGCTCCAGAAGTGTCTTGGCCGAGCCTTGAACGCCGCGATCCTTGACCGTGGGAATGCCCAGGGGCCGGAATTGCGCCGCGCCAAGGCCCTGATGCAGAGCCGGATCTGGTGGCTTTACAACGACATCAAGGCGTGGTGTCTGGATCCGACGGCACCCGAAGAGCCGGGGAACTGGCCAGACGGTTAGACCGGATCCTCGGCATGAAGACTAGGTTCGTAACCCTAGACAGTCTACTCGCGCGCATTCGGGCCGACCACCCGGACATTTCCGCTCCACACGGCTCGGAGAACGATATCCGCAGCGTGGTGACCCGGCGCAAGATAAGTGGCGCTGGTGATGGACGACCGAATCACCCTTGAAATCGGATACCTAGCATCTTTCCGTTGCAACAAAACCTTCCACGAAATTCGCAGAATCTTTACACCTCTAATCGCTGAAAAGGATTACGTTCATCCGCAAGTTATGAAGTCAGGCGCAGGCTGAATTCTGTCGACATAGGCCGCCGCGCAGTAAGTAATGGGGTCAACAGCCTATGCAAAGAAGAGCGCTTATCCTGCTTGAAGG
Organism: Mesorhizobium sp. CNPSo 4661; assembly: GCF_057784215.1. Lineage (NCBI taxonomy): Bacteria > Pseudomonadati > Pseudomonadota > Alphaproteobacteria > Hyphomicrobiales > Phyllobacteriaceae > Mesorhizobium > Mesorhizobium sp. CNPSo 4661. The sequence goes on from NZ_JBWGIO010000049.1 coordinate 3,585, forward strand.
CCATCCAAGGGGTAACGGTCTGCTATACCTCAAGGCGGCCAAGTGCCTTGGTCTTCATCCAATTACGATGTCGACGGATCCAGCCCGGTACGACTATCTTGCGGCGGAAAACGTTGAAACAATTCGTGTCGATACAGAAAACCTCGATGCGCTGATCCACGAATGTTCTCGGCTGCGCGCGACCTATGACATCGCTGGCATTACCAGCGCCTGGCATCCGGTCTACGCGACAGTTGGCAAGCTCTGCCGGCATTTTGATCTACCGGGACCGAACCCCGACTCCATTGAACGATGTTGCGACAAGTTCGCTCAACGACAAATCCTCGCACAGGCCGGCGTTCCGGTGCCAGCCTATCGCTTGGCAACTACTGCTATGGAGGTAGAAAGCTCTGCTGCGGAAATCGGGCTGCCGGTGGTTGTTAAGCCGGCCGAAGGCAGCGGCAGCGTCGGTGTCCGACTGTGCCGGAACGTGGATGAGTTGGCCGAGCAATCGGCTTATCTATTGGGTGGGAGGCATGTTTGGCTGTCTTGGCCGAGGATACTCGTCGAAGAATTCGCCCAGGGCCCGCTTTATTGGGCCGACACAATGGGAGATCAGACTATTGGAATTGGCATCGCAGACTGCGGCCCTCCACCGCATTTCGTCTCTCGTAAAGGCACCATTCCGGCCATGCTGTCCGATGAGGAGCATAAACTTATAGCCGATGTTTCGCTGAACTGTTTGCGAGCTCTCGGTCTTGGCTGGGGGCCAGCAGGCATCGAATTCCGATGGACGAAGCGTGGCCCAGTCGTCATTGAAGTCAATCCGCGGCTTCACGGCACGCCCGCTCCCCAACTGATTAATCTGGCTTACGGTGTCGATCTCATCACCGAGCACATCAAGCTTGCCATCGGCGACGAATGGGATTTACGCAAAAAGCATTTGCAGACTGCGGCCGCGCAGTTCCTGATTCCTGATCGCGATGGCTTCATCGATAGGTTCGACGGCGACAGTCGGGCGGCCACTGTATCCGGTGTCGCCGAGGTCAAATGGTATGTTCAACCCAAGACGCCGATCATCAGGAAAGGCGATATCCGAGACTGCATCGGACATGTCATCGCCACTGGACCCGGCTTTACTGAGACCCAGGCGATACTTCAACATGCCGTCGACCTGATCAATTGGACGATCACACCTTTTCCGACCATTGGCGAGAGGAACAAGGGTAGCCCTCACAGCCGGCAGCCTCATTCGTCCCCGATCTCACATTTGGATTAAATATTCCCGAGGGACAATCGGGGATGCTCGTAGAGAATAATGGCGCAGTATGGAGATGCATTATGAAGCTCGCTTCCGGATATAAGGCTTTTAGCGAGGCCATCGACAAGAACTACCCAGATCAAGCAAAGCCGGGTAACAATCTTGGTTGGGCAATCGCACTAAGCAGCATTGTGAATGCTGAATTTTCCGACCGCTTTGCAACGCCATCGGCACGAGGATGGCAGTCGGCTATTCATGCAAAGCTTTTTCCAAGCCACTCCACGAAGATCGGAGTCCTGGCGATGACATACAAAGGATTAATGAATATCAAGACTCCGTTTGACCTGGCTCTCTATACAAGGCTTATTTGGGAACTTCAACCGAGGACAATTGTAGAGCTTGGTTCCCTTCAGGGTGGCAGCGGACTATGGTTTGCTGACCAGATGTCGACACTTTGTGAAAATCCGGGTGAAGTTCACTCCTTTGACATCAACACTAAATGTATCCACGCAAGTGCAAAACATAAGATTCTGACATTTCACTACGTTGACCTTTCCGATATTGGAACCTTCGATGAAGATTTACTGTCACGGCTTCCTCATCCTTGGCTTGTGGTCGATGATGCTCATGTGCAGGTTTTCTCGGTGTTTTCCTACTTGAGCAGATTCCTTGTATCTGGAGATTACTATGTGATCGAGGATGAGCCTATGTTTGCAAACAAAGAAGTTAACGATGGATTAGAATTGGTTGAGCAATCAGGATTTTTAATAGATACCTATTATACAGACGCTTTTGGTGCAAATTTTACTTGTGCTCCAAATGCATGGCTTCGAAAATCATAGGCCCGCGTGGAGCCTGCCGCCGTCGGAAGGCTACAGTTTCCTGGCTTGGCGGGCTCTTGGCGGACTGGCAGATAGCCTCTTTTCTTGTTATGAGGGGCTATGGCTAGAGGTTGATGTCGTCGTCACCAAAGCGACCCTGCGACAAAAACGAAAGCACAGCTGTGACCAGAGCGCATGATCAAGACCGGCCTCCGGATTCGGCCGGAAAGCAACACCCAATTTGCCGAATTGATAAATGGCAACATCGACTAGATGTATAAACGATAGAGCCGCAGACTGTCGGCATATTCGACACCGCGATCTGCGCCAGCAGTGCTTCGGTCGGAATGTCGCTTTCAATGATGCGGGCGGGAGCGGCTGCCTGGATGACGCCTTCCTAGCCCTTTTAATATGAGTTCGCGAGGGTTGCAGGTGCCGGTCGCATCACAACGATCAGGACGCTTCCGAGATTGTTCCGCCCCATTCCTCTGAGCCCCATCAAGGCGACGGCCGAGGCGCCGATCCCGCAGAGAATCATTACCCCGCGAAAGACGTCACGCGCCGGCGAAGCGGGAAGCGGAAAGCTCGACAAGCGCTTGACTTCAACCTGACGAATAGAGAAGCAATCCTCGTCTTTTAATCCCACGAAAGGGCGGGCCACCGTTCTCCGCCTCGGAACATGACGTCTCGTGTGGATGCCAGCCGTTTTGCAAGAAAGATTTTGAACCTTTGAACGCGTGATCGAGTGCGGTCTTGTGTCGGGCCTTGAGTTGCGGCCATGACGTGGCGCGGGCCGGTATGGTGATGCGCGGACTAGGTCCAAATCTAGAAACCGAGCGAGCCAGGAGCCCTCGGGCGCATCCTTCCGGGATGCCTATCGGACCACAGCCATGGCGCCGATGATGAGCAGCCGTCGAATATCGCGTTGGCCCATCTTCGAGGTTTTTCCTAGTCGTTGCTTGCCGCCGGTCGACCTCTGCAACGGGACGAGCCCAAGCCAAGCGGCGAAGTCACGGCCGCATTTGAACGTCTCCATCGGCGGCGCGAAAGTTTCGATCGCCAGTGCGGCGATGGGGCCAACGCCGGGCATGGTTTGCAAGCGCCGAGATGTCTCAGCAGCGCATCGATCTTCTTCTTCAGTGCGTCGATCCGGCCAGTCAACTGGTAGATACGGTCCAGCAGATCGCGGCAGATCTCGCGGGCTAGATCAGGCAAGTTGGCGTTCTCCTCCTCAACGAAACGTTCAAGTCGGCTCAGATAACGAATTCCCTGCGGCGCGATGTGGCCGAACTCATAGAGGTGCGCACGCAATGCGTTGACCAACTCAGTGCGGTGATTGACCAGCTGTTCTCGCGTGCGAAACATTATGGACCGAGACTGCTGGTCCTCGGTTTTCATTTCGACGAAGCGCATCGTTGGCCGTTGCGCTGCCTCGACGATCGCCTCCGCATCCGCTGCGTCGTTCTTCTGTCGCTTGATTAATCGTCAGGTGACCATAATGCGAAGGAACGCGGGTCGAAGCATGGAACCCGCCCGGTGGCGCTGTTTTTCGCCGACTTTGCTGCACATTATTTTCCGGCGAACCTCTGCAGTCATTTGACGCGCAGAGGAGTTATTGATGTCGAAATCCGAACGAGAACTGATTGTTGAGCTCGAAGCCGTATTGATCGGCCGCAAACTACTGCAGCTACGCCCGCGTGTTTCTGGATTATCTCATGCACCGAGGAATTCCGGTCGGTGATGTGACCGAAATCGAAGTGGCGGAATATTTACGCCATGCGGCCGTACTCTTTCGGAGCGTGCTGGGCGAGGTTATGGCTGAGCATGTCGCCATGATGCGCCGCAGGGGATACAAAATATACTTCGCAACCAGTGCGGCTCTTGCAGTCCGACCGGTTCTTGCAATTGAACCCGCAACTGGAAACCGAGCCGCTGAGCGTTATGATCGATCGATGGGCGGCCACGAAAGGCACGCGTAACCATGCATACGAGCGCGAAAACCTTGAGCGTCTCTTCGCAAAAATCCAGCGGCGGCGCGATCCGTCAGCTCCTCGGCGTCGACCGGATCCGAGACCCCAAAAGGAGGTCCGCGAGCAGTCGCGCAGAAAGGCGGGACAGGGCTAATGGCCCCACCCTGCGGCGTCCCTCTGTCCCGGCCAATGAGGCAGCTACCATGCCGGAGTCAGACTTCTCCGTGTCGTGCATCAGCGGCTACGGCTCCTCGCCTTCCCGCTACGGACCATGCCCACCAAAACAGGCCATGGCCGACCCGGAGATCTCCCGGTTCCCGAACAAGAAGCTTCTATGCGTGCCAGGGTCTACGACCACGCCGGACCGAGACGGCACTCGCATATCGCACCTCCTCATGTTGCCTTCCGCGCCACTAACGGCGCCGGCATCCGGGACGATATTCTTTTCGCGGCTCAATGGCTGGCCTGCATGTTCCTCTACCGACGCTTCGCCGACACCCTCGCGGGGGCTGACGTACGGCTCGAGGGCCGATGTGGATCGCTACTCCTTAACCGCAATGGACTTGCACCATCTACTCCTTGCCAGTCTCCCGGCGCACTAGTGGTAACACCCGCCGGCGCGCCTAACGTACTGATATAATAGCATATTCTTACAGGCGGCGTTCAAGTGGGGTCAAGGTGCAATACCGAGGTATGACGCCGCACCTGGCAGAAATCTCTGTCACCGTGGCGCCGGGCGCGCATGCCATCCTGCTGCTCGATCAGGCCGGATGGCACGGCTCCGCTGACCTCATCGTCCCACCCAATATCACCCTGCTGCCGCTGCCGTCGAAATGCCCCGAACTCAACCCAGTCGAAAATATCTGGCAGCGCATGCGCGACGACTGGCTCTCAAACAGGGTCTTCAAATCCTACGACGACATCGTCGATCATTGCTGCTTCGCCTGGAACCGCTTGGCCGATCAACCATGGCGCATCATGTCCATCGGATTGCCAAATTGGGCACATCGCTGAACATCAGTGGGACTTGGTAAAAGTGGGGTTTGAAGCCATCCTGTGGCTGCGGAAGGAATTTGGCTTTTCCGGCGCGTGGACCGTCAAATATCAGAACGATCTGCTCGTGCGCCGCTTCGGACTTCAAAAAGTAAACAAAGCGAAGAGTGTGTCTCGGCTCAACGCGTTCGGACAGCTTTGCGACACGCCCAAACCAGAATTAGCGCATCCCCGTTCTTCAGCCTGTAGTCATCGCGAGCTCCGTCTGCACATAGTCAAAGCGAATCGCACCGGCTTGTCGTGCGATGTTATCTGCGCTCTTCTCGAACACGCCGAAGAGGTTTGCTAAAACCGCGTCGTGTTTCCGCTTCTCCACCCCGGATTTCTGATTTTGCAGTTCGTAATCAAATTTTCCCAAAAGTCGCCGTTGGGGACTACGACATCTTGCCTCCTTCTATAAAACCATGGCAACAAAACGCGACAGGCCCGGTCATGACAGCCATGTCTCCGTCCACAATCTCAATTTCCAGCGATCCAGCTGAAAGGTGAACTACAATTCTGCTGGAGGTCATGAGGGTTCGTTTCAGCGCAGCGAACGCGGCAACGCACGCGCCGGTTCCACACGACTTGGTCAATATCCCAGGGCGCTCCCAGACAGCAAGTCGCAGAGTTTGCCCGTCGAGAACTTCGGCTGCACCCACATGCCATCGGGAAAGAGGGGATCATTCTGCAACACGGGCGCATCGCGCCATATCAACGTCTTCGAGTTGATCGACGAAGAAGATCGCGTGCGGATTGCCAATGTTGAGTGCGACGCCGTCCTTTAGTGGTCCGCTTTGCAAGGGAAGGTGAAGTGTATCAACATAGTTGGCGAAGGGAATTCTGCGCCAGTCCATACTGTTCGGCCCGAGCTTGACGCTGATCTGCATTGGTCCCACCTTGCGGCAGCGAAGGACGCCTGCTCGCGTTTCAATCTGCACCTCGTCCCCGCCGGTCTCCTCAAGGAGTAGATGTGCTACGCAGCGAGTGGCATTGCCGCACGCGCCGACTTCCTTGCCATCGGTGTTAAAGATCCTCATTGCCGCGTAGGCACCAGCCTTGTATCCCTCGTCTGAGGCGCGCTCAATGGTGAGCAGTTGCTCGCCTCCCGCACCGGTGTGGCTATCGCAGATGCGGACAATGTCACCTTGATCGAAAGATTTTGATCCGTCCCGTGAATCTACAATCACGAAATAGTTCTGCAGGCCGTGCATCTTGATGAACGGCCAAAGCCAGTCATTTGGTGGAGGGCACGAAAGGAAGGCGATGTGCGTTATTTTGTTCTATCGCTCTATCCAGATTGATAGTGTCTTTAACCAAAGTGAACTACTTGCGTTACGGCCGTCCGCGCGGCAAAAACCTCATCACAATGATCGACACATGCGTTACCCAACCAAATTGAGATTATTAGCTGCCCGGGGGATCTGTGCAGCAGTGCTCAGTGTGAGAAAGTCTTCGAATGAGAACCGCGATTGGAAGGAGAGCGGCGCAGTACTGTCGGGCTGCAGCCCTGGAACGGTATTCACCTCTAGATAGACGGGGGCACTGTCGCGGTAGATAAAGTCGAACCGTACAAGCCCTTTGCAGTTCAATTGCTTATAAAGCATGAGGGCATCATTGCGGATCCGTTCCGCCGCCGGCCCATGGAGTATCGTGGATTTGGGACGACTCTTCAGCTGGTCATCGAAAAAACGCCGGCCGTCCGGAATATCGAACACTACTGCATCGCCAATAACAAACTCAGGGCCAACCTGAAAGATACCGACGGTACCGGATGCTCCTTCGATGAATTCTTCAAGACGCCATCTGGAGCGGTCACAAGGCTCAATTTGGCTAATTGCCTCCGCAGATGCAGTCTGGCCATCCAACATCTTGATTCCTAAGCTGGACCCCTCATCAATCGGTTTCAGGACCAGCACCTTCGATTGCCGGAGCTCATGTGGCCAGGTGCACGGATCTTCTAGCGTTGTTACCAAACGGCCGTAAGGGACTGGATAGCTCCAAGCTCTAAGCAATGCGACAAAGACTTCTTTGTTCATTCCAATTGCAGAGGCTAGGACTGATGGTCCGGAATATGGAACACGTAGGACGTCAAGAAATCCTTGGATCCTACCATCTTCGCCTCCCCCGCCATACACAATATTTAGCACGAAGTCGCATTGGCGGACGGCATTAAGCAAGTGGTCCACCTCGTCTGGGTCCACAACTTCGACTGAACGGCATAGTTGTTGAAGGTATGGGATTAGTAGATTTTTGGTTTCAAGAGAGCCCGCGCGCTCCGTTGATGAACCTCCAGCAAGAAGAACTAGACGGGAGCTGGAAAGAACTTCTCGTGCGGCCGAAAGTAGTTTTGCATCTTGCATTTTACTTTCCTCATTGATCGTGAAATTCATATGCCAGTACGCGTCCGAGCGGCATCGCCGATGCCTTGTCCGACAACCTACCGATCAGCTTCGACACCTGTTATTCAAATGCGCCCGGGGGCACCCGGAGGGACTTCAAAGACCGCTTCTTAGTTTACGTGACGAGCTTTCATGACACTGTGCTTCCTTCCTTGGCTCCATTGATCACGCTGACACTCCAGAGCAGCAAATCCAAGTGTTAATCGCCGCCCAACGTCTAGCGTGGCAACAGACGTGCCAACTGACCAAAAGCCTCAAAAGAGACCTCAATGGCCTTAACAGAGCGCAATAGAATGCCGTGCCGATCACCTTTGCCATCAATTCGACAGGCCCGCGTCGGGTTGTTGACACAAGACGTACCCGAGGACCGGATTCGCGAGTTGGTCGATGACACGGCGGATCTTCAGCAAGTTATCGACCCCCGCTGACAGCGAGGCATAAGTTGCGTGAGGAATTCTCCCAGTTGCACGATAAGGTTTCGGACATCACGCAGTAACGAGAAGTGCCGGCTTCTGATGACCATCCCCGGTGCCTCGCAGAAATCGCCAAGGCCAAAGTGCCTGGTGCTAGCAACAAGCCTCGCTTTCATTCAAACCGCAATGATCAAGCTCCTGGCAATGATCGAGCTCCTGGCAATGATCAAGCTCCTGGCAAGAAGGCTCGCCACATACGCCCTTTCTTGAACAGGACTCAAACGGGATGGCACGGAAATTGCTGCGGGGCTAGTGCAGTTAGAAACCCAGGAAGGAGAATAAGCCGTGGATAATACCTGGTTCTTCGAGAAGAAGCTCGCCGACGCGGACCCCGATGTCTCCCAGCACATCGCTGCGGAAGAATCCCGCCTACGTGGCCAAATCGAGCTTGTCGCGCCGAAGAACTACCTCAGCCGGGCTGCGCGTGAGGCCATGAATTCCATGGTGGTGTTTGCAACGATTGAAGGTTATCCGGGCAAGAGGTACCACGCTGG
>NZ_JBWGIO010000050.1:0-12010 GCF_057784215.1 Mesorhizobium sp. CNPSo 4661
CCAGCGTGGTACCTCTTGCCCGGATAACCTTCAATCGTTGCAAACACCACCATGGAATTCATGGCCTCACGCGCAGCCCGGCTGAGGTAGTTCTTCGGCGCGACAAGCTCGATTTGGCCACGTAGGCGGGATTCTTCCGCAGCGATGTGAAGGGCGACTTCAGGGTCGGCCTTAGAAAGTGTCTCTTCAAAAAACCACGCACTTGCATTCATTCCGATCTCCTTTGCGAACAGTATGGCTTCACTTTCACCATCGCGGGATTGAAGTTGTTTTATTGGTTGTTGTTGGGCCGGCGCACGGGATGCTCGCTTGAACGGATCATGGCAGAAACGACTTAGGCCTGGAAATATATACTTGGCGGCTCATCATGCGTTTTTGATATGATAACCACCAGCGCAGCCAAAATCCCCGGTTGCTCTCGCGAGGCGCAAGAGTTTCGCTGCCCCTCCAACTTGAGGACGGGCCTATTGACGGCACTGTCACCGGCGATCCCCGGACAGCGGTCTCCATTTCATCCACAGTCACCCGCTACCGGTTTTACCCGACAAGATGCTTGGTTAAGGTGCAGCGAGCCGGATCCCTCGCCTTACGCAAAAAAATCGAGCTGTGTGCGGAGACATAATCGCGCTTGAAGACGCCATGGGGCTGGATGACGGTTTGACCCGACTTGAACAGTTGGAGCTAGCCGCATGTTGTATGGATTCTGCGGCATTTATTCGCTAACAACGCCGGCATGTTTGTCGTTGAGAGAGTCGCGCGCGGCCACCGCTACCTTTACCTCGTGGAAAGTGTCCGCGACGGCAAAACCGTTCGCCAGCGCATGGCGGTCCGCTGTTGTTCGGAAGGCTGTGGCAGCGGCTCGGGATCGGCGAGGTGCTGGAAGAGGTGCTGGAAGGGCGCGAGTTCGGCTTGGCGGTGGAACGGGCGGTGTTCGTTGGCACGCTGCATCGGCTGTTCGTTTCGGGCTCGGACCGCGACTGCGCGAACTGGATGGCCGATTATGATATCGAGGGCGCCGAGGGTCTGGCGCTCCATCACTTTTACCGGGCAATGGCGTGGCTGGGCGAGGAACTCGGCGAGAAGGCGCAAGGCGCGCTGGTGGCACGCTGCGTGAAAGACGTGATCGAGGAAAAGCTCTTCGCGCGCCGGCAGGACCTGTTCACCGACCTCAGCCTCGTGTTCATGGACACCACGTCGTCGTTGTCCTTCCATGGCGCGGGCGGCGAGAGGCTGGGCAAGCGCGGGCATTCCAAGGACTACCGCCCCGGTCTGGCGCAAATGATCCTGGCGCTGGTCGTTGACGCCGAGGGCCGGCCTATCTGCATCGAGATGGTGCCGGGCAGCACCGCTGACGTGACAGTCCTGATGCCGGTGGTCGATCGGCTTCGAGAACAGATCGAACTGGTATGTCGTGGCATGGCTCGGCATGGACATCTCCCCGATTCGCGTGACAGTCCAATGCTGCGCCCATCTCCGGCAATTGCGATGGGGCGCCCGTGTCGTGGAGCAGATTCGCCAGGGGGCCCAGCGCGGCAAGGTAGACGTGCGGAGCAGTCGTGATGCACCAACTCACGCTGAGGCTCCGATCGAACATCCACCCAGGAACCTCCAGCCAGCGATGCGATACCCGGCCAGAAAGACTGCAGCGGAAAACCTCTGCTTCGTTCTTGTCGATCACTTCATGAATATGGACCTGGCGACCCGCCCAAGGATGCCATGGATAGAGAAGCTCGCGCTCCGGACCGGTCCCGTGGGTGTTCCGTCGCCGAGTTGTATAACGAAATCCACCCACACTCCGCGCTCAAGATGGCTTCCCCTCGGCAGTTCATCAGGGCTATCTCAACCTAAGCCGACTGTCCGGTGAAACGGGGAGCACTCCAGAACCGGAGAACCGGATTAAACAGGACGTGCTCTAGGCTCAGCCGTTCGATGGTAATCCGCGGGGCTTGCGCAAAAGGGAAGACGAGCTATGGATCCGTTTTGCGGCCAAACCCACATGCGGCCAAGGATCGGCATATGAAGATAGATAGATATGGCAGGACCGGGCTTTCTTCGGAATGCCGACGTTTCCCGGTTCAATTCAACACAATACAGTTTTCCGTATGCCATGAAATGGTGACCGGGGTTCCGCCGGCAAGTTGGGTCTGCCCCCGATTCTGCTGCTTGACCGTGATGGTTTCATTCTCGCAGCGAACCGAATAGCGCGTCATCTCGCCCAGAAACAGTGCATCCTCTACGACCCCTTCAAGGACATTTTGGGCATTGGACTTTCCGCCGCGTGGCCTGATATCGACATGCTCCGGCCTGACAAAAAGCCATCCCGCCCCCCCCCCAGTTGCCCTGACAGGCGAGCGATGCCTGCAGGATGGTTGCCGATGACCACCTGGCCCGCGCCGTTTTCGATATGGTCGACGCGGCAGGGGAGAAGGTTGGACTCGCCGACGAACGACGCCACGAAACGGTCTTGCGGACTATAGTAGAGGCTCTTGCTGTCGGCGACCTGAACGAGCCTGCCTTCATTAATGACAGCAACCCGGTCCGACATAGTGAGCGCTTCGTCCTGATCGTGGGTAACGAAGACGACGGTGATATTTAACTCTTTTTGAATGCGCATTATCTCGATCTTCATGTGTTCTCGAAGATTGCGATCGAGAGCACCGAGCGGCTCGTCCATGAGCAGGATGCTGGGATTGAAGACAACGGCGCGTGCAAGGGCAATGCGCTGCTGCTGTCCACCGGAAAGCTGATTGGGGTACCGGTCGCGATACTCAACCATCTTGACCAACTGCAAAGCGCGCAAGACTTTTTCCTCAGTCTCGGCGCGCCCAACCTTCCGCACCGTAAGCGGAAAGGCGACATTTTCGGTCACGGTCATGTGCGGAAAGAGCGCATAGTTTTGAAACACCATGCCAATGCCGCGTTCATAAGGAGGCACATCCACAATGGAACTCGCGCCGAGCAACATGTCGCCGCCACTCGGCGACTCGAAGCCAGCGATCATCTTCAGCGCGGTGGTCTTGCCGGAACCGGATGGACCGAGAAAAGTCAGGAACTCGCCGGGCTCGACATAGAGGTCGAAGTCGCGCACGACGTGGAGCGCGCCATACCATTTCTGGATCTTCTTCATCTCAAGGCTGGTGGACATCAGTGCCTCCGATCGTTCATTTGTTGGCTGAGGTACGGTTTTCGTGCCTCACCCTGATCCACTGGGCCATCAGGATCGTTACAGTGACGAGAACGATGATGAAGGTCGAAGCTGTACTGAGGAGCGGGTCGATCTGATACTTTATGTCGCCCCAGAACTTGATCGGCAGCGTCGGGGTCTGACGTCCGAGCAGAAAGATGCCGACGAGCAGCTCGTCGAATGATGTTAGGAAGGCGAGAAGAGCCGCAGTTAATAACGCTGGCTTAAGGATTGGCAGTGTTATGAGGCGCAGCACTTGGATGGGGCGCGCACCATGTACCGCAGCCGCCCTTTCGAGCGATTGGTCGAAGTTGCGCAACGCTGCCGCCATGACCACGACGACATAGGGCACGGAGAGAAGCACATGTCCGATCACCAGCCCAATGAAACTGCCGAGCACGTGAATGCGGGCTTCGAAGACGTAGAGCGACGTGGCGATGATGACAACTGGAACCATGAGAGGGGAAAGCGAGAAAAGGAAGAGCGACCTCTTGAGGGGCAACGTTGTACGGACTAACCAAAAGGCCCCCATGGTTCCGATAGTCGTCGCCAAGAGCGCAGAAATGATTCCGAGTCTGACGGAGAAGATGAAGGATGCATGCCAGTCCGTCGCCTGTGCCAACTTCGTCCACCATTGCAGTGAGAAGCCCGGAGGGGGAAAGACAACGAAGGGCGACGAACTGAACGAGATGATGATAACTACCACTAAAGGCGCCGTGAGGAAGATGAGTACGAGGATCGTATAGGCCCAAAGCCAGCGAGAATTGCCCGTCAAAAGGGGCTTCGTGAAAATATGAATTATTGTCTCGGCCGCGTTGAGAAGCGGCCGCAACGCCCGCTTCGCACCGCTTAGGGCACGAGGAGCCGCGCTCGGCCTACGGTAGGACAGTTCGACCGTCGACGACGACCAAATCAATTCTAGGGGAATGAACCGGCTTGCAAAGAAAAGAATGCCGACCGTCACCAAAAGGAGCACGATTGATGACGCGTAGCTGAGCTCGAAATTCAGCAGCGTCGTCATTTGAATTACTATCAACTGCGATACCATGGTGTCGCTCGGCCCGCCAAGAAGGGCCGGCGTGATATAGAAGCCTATCGCAACAATGAAGATCAGGATCCCGGCAGCAAAGACACCCGGAAGGGTCATGGGAAAATAGACCCGCAAGAAGGCCTGGACCGGCTTTGCACCGAGAATCTGCGCAGCGCGGGCGAAGTCGTGATCGATCCGCACCATTGACGAAAACATTGTGAAGATCGCCATCGGGATGAACACATGTGTCATACCGATAACGACGGCGAAGGTGTTGTTGAGGAGTGGAAGGGGCTCACTGATAACGCCAAGCCAGATGAGCGTATTGTTGACGACCCCTTGACGGCCTAAGATTATGATCCACGCGTAGGTCCGAATAAGAAAGGCCGTAAAGAGCGGAATGAGAATGAAAACTGTCACGATGGATAAGGCGCGCGACCTGACCTTCGTCAGCAGATATGCAACCGGGTAACCGGCCGCCAGCGACACCAGGGTCACGATCAGTCCAACCCTCAGCGTGTACAATAGGATCTTCAGGTTGGTCTGGTCGGAAAATATGCGCGTATAGTGCGCGAGGTTCAGCTTGGCACCATCGACGCTGCCCCACACGATTATCGACAGCGGAATAACCAGGAAGCCGACCAGGAGGACGCCGAGAGGACCGGCAATGACGCTGCCGCGGATCCAGCCATTTTCCAGTAGCCGGTTTATGAGATCGCGCCTCTTCGCTGGTTGGACCGTGGCCGAACCAGAGGGCTTTCCTGTCGCTACGAGTGCATTCATCTGATCGTCCTTCCTCGCCGCACCTCTCATGACCGGACGGGTTTTTCTTCGACTGCAACCGCCAGCACCGGAGCTCCTTTCGGGATCGAGGGATGCGTCATGCGCCACACAAGCAATCCCGTCTCGGGTGCAGTGACTTCCGCTAACGGCTCGCCGAATAGATCGCGAATCTCGCCAAGATTCTGGCCCTTCTTCACCCGGTCGCCTGGCTCGACCTTGCCATGGAACTCCCCATCGACCGGGCAGTCGACCCAGAGGTAGTCATTGCATGGCACCCGGGCATTTCGGAACGGCGTCAGGGGTGTATGGATGATCCCAAGGGTGCGGGCGATGTTGAGCACTCCTTCGACGTGGAAGGAGATCGCGTTCTCGTCCAGCAGCCCGTTTCCACCCGCCTCCGACATAAGCGCAAGCCGGTTGTGCCGAGCAAAACCTGTGGGAGGGCGCCCGGGCTTGTTCATATAGGCCAAGGGCAGGCCGAGCACGATTTCGGAGTCGAAGCACATTGCCATCCGCCGCGCCATGGCGTCGAGCTCGGGATCATGTGTGTGCTGGAAAATTGCAAATTTGGACACATTTTCCCGCAGGTCACCGCCATGCATATCTATATAACAATCCGCTCTGATGCACCATTCATTCATGATCGCGTCGCACAATGCTTCAGAAAAAGTTCCGTCGCTTTTTCCGGGGAATGTGTAGTTGATGTTCTTTCCATCAATAGGGCAGACGTATTCGGAATACTTATATTGGTCTGGTTGGTTGATCAACGGAATGATCGAGACGGAACCTTCGATCGTATCGGGATCGAACAACCTTTGCAGGCGCACGGCCGCTTCGATGCTGGAGACTTCGTTGACATGGACACCGGCAGATACACAGAGCCGCGAACCTGGTTTTCTGCCGCGAATTTCGCACAGCGGCCAGCTATACCCGACGAGACGAGGATTGCCGAACCGCAGATGCCCGCGGAAAATGCCGGGCTGTCCATACGCACAGCTGTTGCTAGAGGCAGTAATTTCCATTAACTCACCTGCGCCAGTTTTGACAGCCCAACAGCTTTGTCCATCGTCGGGAACGGCGATCGGCCGTGGCAGATGCCGACTGCGAGATAACCATGATCTCCTGCAGATCAAGCTTCACGGAGCGTCGCCCACCAGGGTTGGTTGCAGATGAAGCCAAGAAAGCCCGTAACGATCTTAGCGCCCAGATTGGCGGTTACGCCGGTCCCGACGTCAAGCAGTGGATTGACCTCGACGAAGTCGAAGCCCGCGATCCGATGTCGTTCTGCGATCGCCTTCAGACTTTCCACGAGCTGAGGGAAGGTCAAGCCATCCGGCGTGGCCGAAACACACCCAGGAACGAGGCTGAGGTCGAGCACATCCACATCAATAGTAACATAAACGTCGGAGCCAGCCGGCAGCAACTCTGCGATACCTTGCGGTCCACGCCGCCTGGCTTCTGTCATGCAAATGACCCGGTGACCCTTTGCACGCAAATCCTCGACATGGGATTTGGTCGTACCCATGCCGCGAATGCCCACCTGGGTCAGAGAGAGGCACGTCTTCATTCCCGCAATGTGGCGGAAGGCATGAGAGTTGGTGCGGTTCAGATCCTCGTCGATCTCCGAGTAGTCCTGATGTGCGTCGAACTGGATAACATGTAGCGGCTTCTCGAATGCCTCGAAGATCGGGTAGGAAATGGAATGATCGCCTCCGAGAACTACGGGCAGCAGGCCGGCCTCAACTATCTCGCGAACTCGCTGCGTGATCAGTTCAAAGGTCCGGGCGGCGTTCGCGGGACGGATGTCGACATCGCCACAATCAATGATCAGGCCCCGCTTCAGCTCCTCGCCGAGGTAGGTCTCATCCACGTCCGGATCGTAGAGCGCCTCCGTCGCCGAGAAACGAAGGGAATGCTCACGGATCGCCCGGGGGCCCATGCGTGAGCCCGGCAGGAAGTATGTGCCCTCATCAAAGGGTACCCCGAGTATTCCGATCTTGGCGCCGATGTAGTCGGCGGGCGTCAGAGCGACGCGCTGCCGCATGTAGCTGGGAATCCCGGTATGGGGGCGATTAATCGCCTTCATGGTACTATTTCCTTCAAAGCTGGTTCGACGTGAAGCTCGAACAGAAGGTCGAAACCGCATCGATGACATCTGCGCGAGAATTCGGCGTGACTGCCCTGGTCGTCACGCAGTCCTTGCCGCTGCAGGCCAACTAGAGCCCGCAGCGGAACGGCCTGTTATCGCGACAGCAGCGCAACGCAACCGTCGAGCGCAACATCGTAGTTGGTGCGACCGTCGGCGCCAGCCTTACCCCACCAGTCGTAATTCTGGAAAACCTGTTTCTTGACAAGATCAGGCGCACCGGGAAGGATTTCGCTTATTTCCTTTGGAATGAGTTTGTAGGCCCCCTTGTTCACGGGGCCATAAGATATCGCCTCTGCAAAAGCCGCCTGCGGTTCCGGACGGGAAATATAGGCCAAGAACTTGTATGCGTTTTCTTTGTTTGGAGAGTTCTTCGGGACTATAAAGTAGTCATACTGGAGCAAGGACTGGTTCCATGAAAACGCAAGGGGCGCGCCTTGCTTCTTCGCGGCGAAAATGCGGCCGTTGTAAGCTGCAGCCATGTCGACCTCGCCGTTGATGAGGCTCTGCGGAGCGTCGGCGCCTGCCACCCACCAGCGCCCGACATCGGGCATCAACTGCTTGATTTTGGCGAAAGCGCGATCCGTGTCGAGGGGATAGAGCTTTTCCGGTGGGACGCCGTCGCCCATTAGCGCCCCTTCGAGCAAACCGCCGTCAACAACCTTCTCACATTTTGGCAGGGCCCGCTTTCCTGGAAATTCCTTGACGTCGTAGAAGTCCACCCAATTCTTTGGATGCTTGCCGCTCTCCGGGTACTTGTTGGTGTTATAAGCGATGCCGGCTGAGTACAGGAGCGCTCCGGTGCCATATTCGCTTCTCAGTTGCTCCGGTATATCCGCCAAGGTTTCCTTAGCAAAGTAGGAGTAATCAATCTTGTCTACAGCGTCCTTGCTGACCCAGCTTGAAAGTTGCCCGCCAGCAATCTCGGCGATATCGGCTTCCGGCTGGCCAAGCTGAACTGAAGTCAACAGTTTCGCAAGGTCTTCAGGTATCAGCACTACCTTAATGCCAGTATCGCGCGTGAAAGGATCGAAAAACGCCTTCTTTTGTGCCGCCTCCGTGGTCCCTCCTTGCGATTCGAAAACGACTTCCCCGCTCCCCTTGAGATTGTCGGGGATTGGCTGCGACTGCGCCGCACAAGGCAGCGTCGAAAGCAGGAACGTTGCACACATTGTCAGATTCGTGGTTGTTATTTTCATAGTCGAACTCCCATTGTTTCAGTGAATTGTGACTCTTTATTCTTCTTGTCGGGGCCTGATGATCCGAGCCATAATCAGCGGCATAATCGTCACTATCGCTGCTTACCTCCCTCTATGAAACCATGACAGCAAAATGCGACCGGACCGGTCATCCGAACCATATCGTCGTCAAGAAGCTCGATTCCCAACCTTCCGGCCGGAAGGTGAACTGCTATTGTCGTTGAAGTGACCAGGCCCCGTTTCAGTGCCGCATAGGCAGCAACACATGCGCCGGTGCCACATGCCTTGGTTAATATACCCGGCCGCTCCCAAACTACGAGCCGCAGTGTCTTTTCGTCCAGCACCTCAGCCGCACCCACATTGATGCCCTCCGGGAAGAGAGAAGCGTTCTGCACCGCCGGGGCATATCGCGCCATGTCGAGACCATCGAGCCGATGGACGAAGAAAACGGCATGCGGGTTGCCGATATTGAGGGCGACGCCGTCCTTTAGCGGCCCGCTTTCGATGGGTAAATGGAGAGTATCAGCCCCGCGAGATAAGGGGATCTTGCGCCAATCGATGCTAATCGGTCCAAACGTGACGCTGATCTGCCGCAGCCCAGCCCGGCGGCATTGCAGAACGCCGGATGCCGTTTCTATCCGTACCTCGTCCTTGCCGATCTCCTCGAGCAGCAGATACGCTATGCAGCGTGTGGCATTGCCGCATGCGCCGACTTCCCTGCCATCGATATTGAAAATTCTCATTGCCGCGTAGGCACCCGCATTTAAACCATGCTCGGAAGGCTGCTCTATCGTCAGCAATTGCTCGCCCCCAGCTCCGGTATGGGTACTACATATGCGGACTATGTCTTCAACATCGAAAGCTTTACTGCCGTCGCGCCGATCAAGGATGACGAAGTAATTCTGGAGACCGTGCATCTTAATGAACGGCCAGTGCAGAGCCGATTCAACCTCTGGATGTTGTGAGAGAAAATCGATGTGCTTCATCGCGCTGCTCTCCTAACATTCACACCGACCTCCGTCGCAAGCTCCGTGAGAGGTATTTGCCACTGCGTTTCGTTTTCGAGCGCTAGCAAGGCTTCTGTAGTCTGCCTGCGTCGGATCACACGGAAACGCTGTCCATCGACTAGGATTTCGGGTACGAGATCGCGCGCGTTGTAGGTCGACGCCATTGAGGCACCGTAGGCACCGGCGCAGCCAAAGATAAGGCGATCGCCGGGCCGCAACAGCGGCAGGTCTTCATAGGTGCCGAAGACATCAGAGCTCTCGCAAACCGGGCCAACGATTTGATAGACATGTCGACTTCCCTCACGATCATCTTGCAAGGGCAGAATTGGATGGACAGCACCATAAAGTGCCGGCCGCATGAGGTCGTTCATTCCCACATCAACAATGGCGGTGAGCCGACCGGCAGTCTCTTTGACGTAGAGGACTTCGGTCACGAGAACGCCGGCGGGTCCCAACAGCCAGCGCCCCGGTTCAACGGTTAGCTCGCAGCCCGCGTCGCCGACCGTCTCGCGCACGATCGCTGCGAACTCGCTGACCTCCGGTCCCGTTCCTTGATCGTAACGGATGCCAATGCCACCGCCGAGATCGAGGCGGTGGACAGGCAGATCCTGGGACCGAAGCGACGCTACGAGATCCGCCATGCGAGAATATGCATCTCGATAAGGCGAGAGATCGAGGATCTGTGAACCGATGTGCACAGCGAGCCCCACCACATTGAGTTCCGGCGCGGCAACGGCTTTAGCATAGAGACTTGGGATCGCCTCGAATGCAATACCGAACTTGTCCTCCTTCCGGCCCGTGCTGATCTTGGAATGGGTGCCGGCATCAACGTTGGGATTGACCCGCAGCGCGATTGGTGCGCGCAGTCCGAGGCTGCTTGCCACCGCAATGACGAGGTCGAGTTCCGACGCAGATTCGATATTGATCTGATGGATACCAACCTCCAGCGCGCGGGCAATCTCGGCCCGTCGCTTTCCGACGCCGGAGAAGATGATCATGGAAGCGGAAACACCTGCCGCCAACGCGCGCTCAAGTTCGCCTCCCGACACGATGTCCATACCGCTTCCGAGTTCAGCCAAGAGGCCGAGAATGGAACGATTGCCATTCGCTTTGACGGCAAAGCAAACCGAGGCACGGACGGGCTTGAGCGCGCAAGATAGGGTCCTGTATGCCGTTCTTATCGCGGTCGCTGAGTAGCAATAGAACGGTGTAGCCAAGGCCTCAGCTATCGCACCGATGCGAACATCTTCCATGTGAAGCGCGTGACTGCGATAGACCAGTTGATCAAGTCCCGTGCTTGGGGGGGTCTCAATCGTAGCTATCGGATGTTCGGCCATTTGAGGCTTCCCTGCTGGAGATGCGGCCTTCGTTCTTCGACGGATTCATTTCATAGATTTCCTAGTCTGGAAAATAGCATGCGGTCATGCTTTAATTCACTCTGGATATAAGACCAGAGCGATCGTGCGACTCAGCCAGCGCCAGATAGAGATCTTCAACGCCATCATGGTTCACAAGACGGCTGAACACATCGCAACCAACGGTTAGCCGTGAGTTGCGCGAGTTTGAAAAGCAGCTTGGCTTCGATCTGTTCGACAGGTTCGGGAAGCGGCTGACCCCAACAAGTCAGGCTCAATTGTTGCAGTCGGTGATTGCACGCTCGTTCGTCGGCATGGATGAAATCAGTCGGGTTGCCACTGCGATAAGAGGGCATAACACGGCCCATCTTCGGATCGCTTCCATCCCAGCCTATGCGGAAGCATTTCTGCCGCTCGTTGGCAGTCGCTTTTTGAAGAGCCGCCCACATGTCCATCTTTCCGTTCACTCCCTCGAAGAAGCATCCCTGCAGAATGACCTCACAACCCAGATGTTTGACATGGGTCTGACTGAAGGGAGTTATGACTACGAGGGAGCGAGAAACGAGAGAATCGATGTCGGCGAAGTTTTGTACGTGCTTCCGGCAATAAAGCTCCAACATTACACTCTCTCCATCACGGGCGTGCCAGGGAAATCCTGAGCCAAAGGAGAAAGTGATGAGATATTATGTGGCGGCAAAGCTTACGATCACCGCGGAATTAGCCGCTTCGGGACCGCGCCGCCATATCCAAGACCGACACATAAATGCGGATCCCGGCCCAACGTCTCCTGAACCTGCAGAGCCAGGCCTTGTATCCCGCGACGCATATCGGTCCGGCCGACCGCCAACCAGATCCGCACCTGGCTCGGGACCGGGATCATGAAACGCCCATCGCCTTCACCATCGCCGCCGCCAGTGTCGGTGGCGTGGTCAGCGGAACCCGCAGCCGCATCTTGCCGGCGATCTCCATTTCGATCACCGCCGGCGGCGCCGCCGGCACCGAAGCGGCGACAGGCTCATTGGGAGCCATGACAACTTCGGCAAAGCCCGTCTCGCGGGCTCTCAGCGCGCGGCGCCACTTAGTCCGCCCTGAACAATGGCTAAGCCATTGACGCGGCAGTGGCGCAGCGACGGGAGGAAGTATCCGGTTTGGCGGCGCAAGCAGCGATAGCCAGCAGGACGAGCGCACGCCAAAGCGCCAGTGTGGCGAGGATGAGGCGCTGGCCGGCGGCCACGAGCAGCGCATTGATGGCGTCGCCAGAATGCCCGAGAAGGAAGTTCCGGTCCAGCCGCCCGTCGGTCTTCAT